>NZ_JBFTND010000016.1:0-77042 GCF_056397305.1 Cupriavidus sp. 05N40 | reverse complement strand
ATATAAGGTTGCTGCTGGCGAAAAACTTAAAGTAGAACAGATACCGGCAGACATTGGCGCAGAAATCACGCTCGACCAGGTGCTCGCAGTGGGCGCAGGCGACCAAATCAAATTTGGCACGCCGCTGGTTAGCGGGGCTTCCGTCAAGGCTACCGTTATCTCCCAAGGTCGTCACGATAAAGTGAAGATCTTCAAGATGCGCCGTCGCAAGCACTATCAAAAGCGTCAGGGCCATCGTCAAAATTACACCGAGCTGCGCATCGAAGCGATCGTTGCCTGAGCCTTGCTCAGCGATCATCGAAATCAAGCGTAACTAGGTAAAGTAAAAGCGACAGGAGTTAGTCATGGCACAGAAAAAGGGCGGCGGTTCCACACGGAACGGCCGYGATTCSGAATCGAAGCGTCTGGGCGTSAAGGTGTWYGGTGGCCAGGCCATCAACGCCGGCAGCATCATCGTGCGTCAGCGCGGTACCCGCGTGCACCCGGGCGAGAACGTTGGCATTGGCAAGGACCACACCCTCTTTGCCCTGGTCGACGGTCACGTGCAGTTCGCCGTCAAGGGCGCTGCCAAGAAGCAGCAGGTCAGCGTCGTTCCGGCAGCCTGATCACCGCCTTTGCAGCACGAAGGCCCCGCAGTACTTGCGGGGCTTTTTCATTTCTGGCGACAATGACATCGTCGCCATTCGCCGCGCCCGTGTCTCCTGCCATCCCGGCCGGACGCACGTCTTGCGGCCGCTCCACCACGGAAGGTCATCATGAAGTTCATCGACGAAGCCAGAATTGAAGTCATTGCCGGCAATGGCGGCAACGGCAGCGCATCGATGCGGCGCGAGAAGTTCGTGCMTTTCGGCGGCCCGGACGGTGGCGATGGCGGCCGTGGCGGCAGCGTGTTCGCAGTGGCGGACCGCAACATCAACACCCTGATCGATTTCCGCTACGCCAAGAAGCATGTGGCGCGCAACGGCGAGAACGGCCGCGGCGCGGACTGCTACGGCGCGGGCGGCGAGGACGTGACGCTGCGCATGCCGGTCGGCACGCAGATCCTGGACATGGATACCGGCGACCTGATCGCCGACCTGACCGAGCACGGCCAGACCGTCTGCCTGGCCGAGGGCGGCATGGGCGGCTGGGGCAACCTGCACTTCAAGTCCAGCACCAACCGCGCGCCACGCCAGCAGGTGGACGGCAAGCCGGGCGAGCGCCGCATGATCAAGCTCGAACTGAAAGTGCTGGCCGACGTTGGCCTGCTGGGCATGCCCAACGCCGGCAAGTCGACGCTGATCTCGCATATTTCCAACGCGCGCCCGAAGGTGGCCGACTACCCCTTCACCACGCTGCATCCCAACCTGGGCGTGGTGCGGGTCGACCACGAGCAGTCCTTCGTGGTGGCCGACATCCCCGGCCTGATCGAAGGCGCGGCCGAGGGCGCCGGACTGGGCCACCAGTTCCTGCGTCACTTGCAGCGCACCGGGCTGCTGCTGCATATCGTCGACCTGGCGCCGTTCGACGAGAACGTGGATCCGGTGGCGGAAGCGCGCGCCATTGTCAACGAGCTGAAGAAATACGACGAGAGCCTCTACGACAAGCCGCGCTGGCTGGTGCTCAACAAGCTCGACGTGGTGCCCGAGGAAGAGCGCGAAAAGCGCGCGAAGGACTTCGTCAAGCGCTACAARTGGAAGGGCCCGGTGTTCCRYATCTCSGCCCTGACCGGCGAAGGCTGCCGCGAGCTGATCTACGCGATCAAGGACCACCTCGCCGCGATCAAGGCCGAGGAAGCGGCTGCACTCGAGGAACCGGACATCCGTTTCGACGAGCGCCTGCACAATATCGACCAGGGCGGCAACGCGCAGGACTGAGCCAGGCGCGGCCCGCCACTGACAATAACGGCATCACCCAGGAAGTACCCAGGAGACAGGATCCCGCCATGCAATCGGTCATCGCCCAGGCAAAACGTATCGTCGTGAAGGTCGGGTCCAGCCTGGTGACCAACGACGGCAAGGGGCTCGATCACGACGCCATCGCGCGCTGGGCGGCCCAGATCGCCAAGCTGCGCATGGCCGGCAAGGAAGTCGTGCTGGTCAGCTCCGGCGCCATTGCCGAGGGCATGCAGCGCCTGGGCTGGGTGCGGCGCCCCAAGGAAATCCACGAATTGCAGGCCGCCGCCGCGGTGGGCCAGATGGGGCTCGCGCAGGTCTACGAAAGCCAGTTCGGCCGCTACGGCATCCGCACCGCGCAGGTGCTGCTGACCCACGCCGACCTGGCCGACCGCGAGCGCTACCTCAATGCGCGCTCGACCCTGCTGACCCTGCTGTCGCTCGGCGTAGTGCCCATCATCAACGAGAACGACACCGTGGTCACCGACGAAATCAAGTTCGGCGACAACGACACCCTCGGCGCGCTGGTCACCAACCTGATCGAGGGCGATGCGCTGGTGATCCTGACCGACCAGCGCGGCCTGTACACCGCCGACCCGCGCCGCGACCCGCAGGCCGCCTTCGTGGACGAGGCGCTGGCCGGCGCGCCGGAACTCGAGGCCATGGCCGGCGGCGCCGGCACCTCGATCGGGCGCGGCGGCATGCTGACCAAGATCCTGGCCGCCAAGCGCGCCGCCAAGTCGGGCGCGCATACCGTGATCGCCTCGGGGCGCGAAGCCAATGTGCTGGAGCGGCTGGCCGGCGGCGAAGGCATCGGCACCCAGCTGCTGGCGCCGACGGGCCGCCTGAACGCGCGCAAGCAATGGATGGCCGATCACCTGCAGATGCGCGGGCGCGTGGTAATCGACGCCGGCGCGGTCGAAAAGCTCACCAGCGGCGGCAAATCGCTGCTGCCGATCGGCGTGGTGGAGGTGGAAGGTGAATTCGCGCGCGGCGAGGTCATCGCCTGCGTCGACGCGGGCGGGCGCGAAGTGGCGCGCGGCATCACCAACTACTCCAGCGCCGAGGCCCGCCTGATCGCCCGCAAGCCGTCCTCGGAGATCGAGCGCGTGCTGGGCCACCAGAACGAGCACGAACTGATCCATCGGGACAACCTCGTGCTGGTCTGAGGGGGCGGGCGGGGCAAGCAAAAAGGGCTGCACATCGTGCAGCCCTTTTTGCTTCGCACCGGCGCGTGGCCGGCGCGTGTCAGCGCACGTTCAGGCTCTTGCGCGGCGCTTCGCCACGCAGTTGCTTGACGATGTCCTGTGCCTTGCCGGACGCGGAGCGTCCTTCGCAGAAGAAATCGGTGGCCAGCGCGCCGGCGTAGTTGTTGCGCACGCCGTTGACGATGCGGATCCAGCCGTCGCGGTCGTCGCTGCCGTTGCGCACCCATTCCTTGGCACCCTTGGGCAGCGTGGCGAACAGCTTGCGCTCGTACGAATCGCAGCGCAGGCCCTCGAAGCTGGTGGTGCGCACGCCGCTCGGGCCGGTGATGACCACGGTGTAGCGCACGGCGCCGTCCACGCCGACCGAAATCGACTTGGCATCCACCCAGAAGTTGAAGTTGCCGGTCGGGCTGACTTCGAACGGGATCAGGTCGGCGTCCTGCGGCGGCGCCGGCAGCTGGGTCGCGACCTCGTTGAACTGGCGCGGGCCGAACGGATCGAGCAGGCTGAATTCCTTCTTGGGCGTGTAGTCCTCTTGGTCGGCGTCCGGATCCACCTTGGTGTAGGTGGGGGCGCTGCCGCAGCCGGCCAGGCCCAGGGACAACATTGCCGCCAGCAGGCAGGCGGCGGGCAGCCGGGCGCGCAAGCCCCGGCCGGCAGATTCAATCATCGGTACTCCGTTCTGTGGACGCCGGGTCGGCCGGCGATGTTGCGCCCTGTTCGTGGGCGTGGTGGTCCTGGTTGCCGTGCGCCAGGTGGGCGATGCCGTCGGCATGTGCGTCAGGTGYCGCGTAGGCAGATCCCGGGCGCGCCGGCAAATGCCTGCCGTGCGCGCCATGCGTGCCGTAAGGGCTCAGTGGCGCGCGGGTATTGCGCTGCAGGAAGCGGGACAACTCGTTCAGCGCGAGCTGGTACACCTCGCGCTTGAACTCGATGACCGCATCGAGCGGCACCCAGTAGTGGCTCCAGCGCCAGGCATCGAACTCCGGGTGGTCGGTGGCACGCAGGCGGATGTCGCAATCGCGGCCCGCCATGCGCAACAGAAACCAGATTTGCTTCTGTCCCCTGTAATGGCCGCGGATTTCGCGGCGGATGAACTTGTCCGGCACCTCATAACGCAGCCAGTCGCGCGTGCGACCGACAATCCTGACATGCTCGGGCAGCAGACCGACTTCTTCATGTAGCTCGCGGTACATCGCCTGTTCCGGCGTTTCGCCGTATTTGATGCCGCCTTGAGGAAACTGCCACGAATGTTCGCCGATACGCTTGCCCCAGAACACCTCGTTCCGTGCGTTGATGAGGATGATGCCGACGTTCGGGCGAAAGCCTTCACGATCGAGCATGACTGCACCTCGAATCCTTTAGAATTACGTCGATTATAAAGGAAGCGCGTAATGCGGCTTTATGCAACGGGGTGCTGGTTTTCCCCGAGCAAAAAGCGCTGTTTCAGGCGCACGCGCGCAACGGATTCGCGCCATCCTCCGCCCGCGGCTTGCGGCAGCGGACATGGCCTCACGAGAAAGCAACGGATGAAAGCCTCGCAATTCTTCATTTCCACCCTCAAGGAAGCCCCTTCCGACGCGGAAATCGTCTCGCACAAGCTGATGATGCGCGCCGGCATGATCAAGAAGCTCGGCGCCGGCATCTATAACTACATGCCGGTGGGCCTGCGGGTGATCCGCAAGGTGGAAAACATCGTGCGCGAGGAAATGAACCGCGCCGGCGCGGTCGAGCTGTCGATGCCGGTGATCCAGCCGGCCGAGCTGTGGCAGGAAACCGGCCGCTGGGACAAGATGGGGCCCGAGCTGCTGCGCCTGAAGGACCGCAACGAACGCGATTTCGCCGTGCAGCCCACCTCCGAGGAGGTGGTCACCGACATCGCCCGCAGCGAAATCCGCAGCTACAAGCAGCTGCCGGTCAATTTCTACCAGATCCAGACCAAGTTCCGCGACGAGCGCCGGCCGCGCTTCGGCATCATGCGCGGGCGCGAGTTCACCATGAAGGATGCCTATTCCTTCGACCGCGACACGGCCGGGCTCAAGGTGTCCTACGACAAGATGTTCGACGCCTATGTGCGCATCTTCCAGCGCTTCGGCCTGGAGTTCCGCGCCGTGGCGGCGGACAACGGCGCCATCGGCGGCTCCGGCTCGCATGAGTTCCACGTCATCGCCGACACCGGCGAGGATGCCATCGTCTATTGCCCCACCTCGGACTACGCCRCCAACATGGAAGCGGCCGAGGCCCTGCCGCTGCTGGCCCAGCGYGCCGCGCCGGCGCAAGACATGGTGAATACGCCCACCCCGGGCAAGGCCAAGTGCGAGCACGTGGCAGAACTGCTGGGCATCCCGCTGGCGCGCACGATCAAGTCGCTCGTGCTGGCCACCGACGGCGAGGCCGGCGCGCAGATCTGGCTGCTGCTGCTGCGCGGCGACCACGAGCTCAACGAGGTCAAGGCTTCCAAGGTACAAGGCCTGGCCGAGTTCCGCTTCGCCACCGAGGCCGAGATCGTCGAGACCTTCGGCACGCCGCCGGGCTACCTGGGCCCGATCGGCGCCAAGAAGCCCATCAAGGTGGTGGCGGACCGCACCGTTGCCAATATGAGCGACTTCGTCTGCGGCGCCAATGAAAAGGACTATCACCTGACCGGCGTGAACTGGGGCCGCGACCTGCCGGAACCGCTCGTCGCCGACCTGCGCAACGTGGTGGCCGGCGACGCCTCGCCGGACGGCAAGGGCACGCTGGAAATCTGCCGCGGCATCGAGGTGGGYCATGTGTTCATGCTCGGCACGCGCTATTCCGAGTCGATGGGCGCCACCTTCCTGGACGARAACGGCAAGACCCAGCCGATGCAGATGGGCTGCTATGGCATCGGCGTGACCCGCATCCTGGGTGCGGCCATCGAGCAGAACTTCGACGAGCGCGGCATCATCTGGCCGGCCGCCATCGCCCCGTTCGCGGTGGTGATCTGCCCGGTTGGCTATGACCGTTCCGAGGCCGTGAAGGCCGAAGCCGACCGCATCCACGCCGAACTGCTGGCAGCCGGCGTCGATGTGATCCTGGACGACCGCGGCGAACGCCCCGGCGCCATGTTCGCCGACTGGGAGCTGATCGGCGTGCCGCACCGCGTGGTGGTGGGCGACCGTGGCCTGAAGGAAGGCCGCGTCGAATACCAGGGGCGGCGCGACGCCGAGGCCACGCAACTGCCGCTGGCGGACGTGGTCGGGCACGTGCGCGGCCTGCTGTCCGCCTGAGCCCATGCGCGCCCCGGGCCGCAGCCTTGGCGCTCGCTGCCGTCATCTGCGCCTGGCGCAGGCCGGCGCGGCTTTGCTGCTTGTGCTCAGCGCGGCTGCGCATGCGGGCGCCCAGAAGGAAGAAGACCTGGCCGACTCCGTGCGCGGCGCGCTGGCCGCGGCCATCGCCGACAGCCGCCCGCTGCGCCCGGCTTTCGCCACCGGCGGCGAGCAGCTGGCCTACGTGAAATGGCTGGAGGAGATGTCGCACCGGCTCGCCGCGCGCATCCCCGAGCCGCAGGTGCGCATCGAGCTGATCGAGACCGCCTACTACGAGGCCAAGCGTGCCGGCCTGGAACCTTCGCTGGTGCTCGGGCTGGTGCAGGTCGAGAGCAATTTCCGCAAGTACGCGATCAGCGGGGCAGGCGCGCGCGGGCTGATGCAGGTCATGCCGTTCTGGTCGCGCAGCATCGGCGACGGCGATGCGCGCAAGCTGTTCCACCTGCAGAGCAACCTGCGCTACGGCTGCACCATCCTGCGCCATTACCTGGACCGCGAGCAGGGCGACCTGTTCCTGGCGCTGGGGCGCTATAACGGCAGCCGCGGCCGGCCCGAGTATCCCCATGCGGTGCTGGCGGCGTGGAAGCGCTGGCAGTATTCCGAGGCCACCGTGACCGTGGCCGGCGAAGCCGATCCCGGCACGGCGGCGCGCGCGCGCGCGCTGCCGCCGGAGGCGCCATCGCGTAATCCGTTCTCGCCGCAGCGGCTGGCCAATCCCTCATGAGCACGCCTGGCACGACCGGTGGCGGCAGCGGCGCCGGCAAGCCCGGCTACGCCAGTTCCTCGCCGGACCTCGAGCGCTGGCTGCAGCGCCATATCGCGCAAGGCTTCGGTGCCGAAGCGCTGGTGCAGTCGATGTGCCAGTCGGGCTACGATCCCGCCTTCGCGCGGACCACGGTGGGTGTCGCGCTGGCGGCGACGCGCGGCGTGGCCCGGGGCGAGAGCGCCGGGGGCGAAACGGACACCGGCCAGTCCGCCGGCAAGCCGCAACCTCCTGCCGAGGCCCGCGATCGCGCCGCCAATTTCCCCGCCCGCAACGCCGCGCACCATGCCGGGCGCGACATCCCGATCCTGTTCGCGCTGTCCGCGCCGCGCGTGGTGCTGTTCCAGCAATTGCTGACCGATGCCGATTGCGACGCCCTGGTGGCGCTGGCGCGCGGCCGCCTGGCGCGCTCGCCGGTGATCAACCCCGACACCGGCGACGAGAACCTGATCGATGCGCGCACCAGCATGGGGGCGATGTTCCAGGTGGGCGAGCATCCGCTGATCGAGCGCATCGAGGACTGCATCGCCACCGTGACCGGCATTGCCGCGGAGCGCGGCGAGGGCCTGCAGATCCTCAACTACAAGCCCGGCGGCGAGTACCAGCCACACTACGATTTCTTCAATCCGCAGCGCCCCGGCGAGGCGCGCCAGCTCAGGGTGGGCGGGCAGCGCATCGCCACGCTCGTGATCTATCTCAACAGCCCGCCCGCGGGCGGCGCCACCGGTTTCCCCAAGCTCGGCCTCGAGGTGGCGCCGGTGAAGGGCAACGCGGTCTATTTCAGCTACCGCAAGTCCGACGGCACGCTGGACGAGCGCACCCTGCACGCCGGCCTGCCGGTCGAGGAAGGCGAGAAATGGATCGCCACCAAATGGCTGCGCGAGCGGCCCTACCGGACCGGGTGATGCCCCGGGCGATCTACCGGACGGCGCAAGGGCCGGCGGGCATGCAGCCCGGTCGCTACTGGTCCGACCCGGCCATGCCCTTCGTCGAAAGCCGCTGCGCCAGCGACAGCGGCGCGGCCTACCTGCCGCATACCCATCCCACCCTGTCGATCGGCGCCGTCGACGGCGGCCACAGCATGTTCAGCACACAGGCGGGAGCGGTGCGCCTGTCGCCGGGTGACGTGGTGGTCATCCCGGCCGGGCAGGTACACGCGTGCAACCCGGCGCCGGATGGGTGCTGGAGCTACCAGATGCTGCACATCGACCCGGCATGGGCGGCCGCGGCGCTGGCCGCAGGCGGCGTGGCGCCTGCTTTGCCGGCGGCGCTGGCGCGCGTGCGCGTCACCAGCGCCGCCGACACCTACGCGGGCCTGTGCRCGCTCAACCGCCTGCTGTTCTCGGCGGCGCCGGGCGCCCGCAAGGAAGCCGCGCTGGCCGGGTTTGTCGCGGCGCTGTTCGGCGGCGACGACCGGCGCCAGTCCGTCGGCGCGCCGCCTGCGCCCGGCGAGCGCGGGCGCCTGGCCGGCCTGGTGGCGACCCTGCGCGAGCGCCATGCCGAGCCGCTGCCGCTGGCCGAGATGGCGCGCAGCGCCGGCATGAGCCGCTACCAGTTGATCCGCGCCTTCCGCGCCGAGACCGGCATGACCCCGCACGCTTACCAGCTCGACCTGCGCATCAACCACGCGCGCCTGTTGTTGCAGGCGGGCGGCGCGCCGGCGGACATCGCCCAGATGCTGGGCTTTTCCGACCAGAGCCATTTCCAGCGCGCCTTCAAGCAGCGCGTCGCGCTCACGCCGCGCGGCTTCCAGCGCCGCGCCGGCTGAGCCCGCGCGGGCCACCGCGTGCAATTTTCTCCAATACACCTGCCTGCCGCGCCGCCCACACTGGCTGCCTTTCACGAAAGGACCAGCATGGATTTCCTCGTCGCAGCGGGCTTCGGCCAATTCGCCCTGGTGGCGGGCGCGCACTTCCTCGCGCTGCTCAGCCCGGGGCCCGATTTCTTCCTGGTGGTGCGCAGCTCGCTGGTGCACGGCGTGGCCCGTGCCAGCGCCGTCTGCCTCGGCATCGCGCTGGGCAACGGCCTGTTCATCGCGCTGGCGATGGCCGGGCTGGCGGCCACGCGCGCGAGCCACGGGCTGTTCATGCTGCTGCAGTGGGGCGGCTGCCTGTACCTGGYGTGGCTCGGCTGGCGGCTGCTGCGCTCGGGCGGCGAGACCTCGCTGGCGCAGGCCGGCGGGTCGCCGCCGCCGGGCGACTACGCGGCGCAGTTCGCCACCGGCTTCCTGTCGGCCGCGCTCAACCCGAAGAACGGGCTGTTCTACGCCAGCCTGTTTTCCATGCTGGCCGGCAGCCGCACGCCGATCGTGGCGCAGTTCGGCTACGGCCTGTGGATGTTTGCCGTGGTCTTCGGCTGGGACCTGCTGGTGGCCTGGGGGGTACGGCTGCCGCCGGTGCGCGCGCGCTTCGCGCGTTCGGTGCGCGGCGTGGAGCGGGTGACGGGGCTGGTGCTGTGGGGCATCGCGCTGCTGGTGGCCCTGCATGCCTTGCGGGCTGGGGCCTGAGCCTTCGCAAACGCCGGGCGCAGGTGCTCGTGCCCGTACTGCCAGTTTTCAGGTCAACTGTACCGGTACTGTACTGAGTCATCTGGCTAGACTGGCTTGCATCGTTGTCCCAGATGGAGTCAGTCATGGTCGTGCCCCCGTTCGCCGCCGGATCCGGCGTGTTTGCCGCTTTCGCCTTGTTCGCGCTGGTCTCGTCGATCACGCCCGGTCCCAACAACACCATGGTGCTGGCTTCGGGCGTGAACTTCGGCTTTGCCCGCACCGTGCCGCACATCCTCGGCATCAGCGCCGGTTTCGCGCTGATGGTGGCCGTGGTGGGGCTCGGGCTGGGTTCGCTGTTCGCCGCCTTGCCCTGGACCTGGACCGTGCTGCGCGTGGTGGCAGCCCTCTATCTGGCGTGGCTGGCCTGGAAGCTGGCTACCTCGGGCGGGCTGCAGGAGCGCCAGGTGGCGCGGCCGATGGGCTTCCTGCAGGCCGCGGCGTTCCAGTGGGTCAACCCGAAGGCGTGGGTGATGGCGGTGGGCGCGTGCAGCACTTATGTGCTGGACGGCAATGTGTGGCTCAACGTGCTGTTGCTGGCCGGGATGTTTGCCGTGATCAACCTGCCCAGCGTGGCRAYGTGKGCGGTRTTCGGCKCSGCSMTGCGSCGCTGGCTGGCRCAGCCGCGTGTGCTGCGCCTGTTCAACGTGGCGATGGCGCTGCTGCTGCTGGCCTCGCTGTGGCCGATCCTCAGCGCAAGGCCCTGATGGCGGGCAGGTTGCGCCAGTAGCCGTGGGCGTCCATGCCGCAGCCGAAGACATAGCGCTCCGGCACGGTGAAGCCGCAGAAATCGGGGTGCATGGGCTTGGCCTTCTGCAGCGCCTTCTCGCACAGCACCGCCGCGTAGACGTTGGTGGCGCCCATGTCCATGATGCGCTGGCGGATCGCCGCCATGGTCTCGCCTTCGTCGAGGATGTCGTCCAGCACCAGCACGGTGCGGCCCTTGACGGACTCGCGCGGCGCCACGCGCCATTGCATCTCGCCGCCCACCGTCTTGTTGTTGTAGCGCGAGAGGTGGATGTAGTCGAACTCCAGCGGGAACGCCAGCTTGGGCAGCAGCATGCCGGTGAAGACCACGGCGCCGCCCATCACCGACAGCACCAGCGGAAAGGTGTCGCCCATCTTTTCCGTGATCTCGGCCGCCATGCGGTCCAGCGACTCATGCACGGCTTGCGCGCTGACGATTTCCTCGGAGTTGGCCCACAGTTCGCGGGCCTGTTCGGCGCTCATCATGATGTCGATCCTGTCTCTGACTGTCTTGTAGGTAGCTACCGGTGGCCGCTCAGCGGTTGAAGAGGCCCTTCATGCCGCCCTTCATGCCGCCCATCGAGCGCATCATCTTCATCATGCCGCCGCCCTTGAGCTTCTTCATCATGCCTTGCATCTGGTCGAACTGGTTGAGCAGGCGGTTGACTTCCTGCACCGGCACGCCGGCGCCGGTGGCGATGCGGCGCTTGCGGCTGGCCTTGATCAGATCCGGCTTGGCGCGCTCGGCGGCGGTCATGCTGTTGATGATGCCCTCCATGCGGCGCACCTGCTTTTCCGCCACGTCCATGTTGGCGCCCTGGGCCTGCTGGGCGAACTGGGCCGGCAGCTTGTCCACCAGGCTGCCCAGGCCGCCCATCTTGCGCATCTGGCCGATCTGGGCCTTGAAGTCTTCCAGGTCGAAGTCGCCGGTCTTCTTGATCTTCTTGGCCAGCTTTTCGGCGGCTTCCATGTCCACGCCGCGCTGGGCTTCCTCGACCAGCGCGAGGATGTCGCCCATGCCCAGGATGCGCTGGGCCATGCGATCGGGGTAGAAGGGCTCGAGCCCGTCGAGCTTTTCGCCGACGCCGACGAACTTGATCGGCCGGCCGGTGATATGGCGCACCGACAGCGCGGCGCCGCCGCGTGCATCGCCGTCCAGCTTGGTGAGCACCACGCCGGTGAGCGGCAGCGCGTCATGGAAGGCGCGCGCGGTGTTGACCGCGTCCTGGCCCAGCATGGCGTCGACCACGAAGAGCGTTTCGGCGGGCTTGAGCTCGGCGTGCAGCGCGGTGATTTCCTGCATCATCACCTCGTCGATGCCGAGGCGCCCGGCGGTGTCGACGATCAGCACGTCATGGTAGTGCTTGCGGGCCCAGTCGACCGCGGCGCGGGCGATGTCCACCGGCTTCTGGTCGGGCTGGGAAGGGAAGAAGTCGGCGCCGACCTGCTCCGAGACGGTCTTGAGCTGGGCGATGGCGGCGGGGCGGTACACGTCGCACGATACCGTCAGGACCTTCTTCTTCTTGTTTTCCTTGAGCCATTTGGCCAGCTTGCCCACGGTGGTGGTCTTGCCCGCACCCTGCAGGCCGGCCATCAGGATGATCGCGGGCGGCTGCACGGCCAGGTTGAGCTCGCCGCTCTTGTCGCCGGCCGAGAGGCTTTCCACGCCGCCGATGACCGCGGTCAGCTCGCGCTGCACCACGCCCACCAGCGCCTGGCCGGGGGTGAGGCTGGAAACCACGTCCTCGCCCAGCGCCTTTTCCTTCACGCGGGCGATGAATTCGCGCACCACCGGCAGGGCGACGTCGGCCTCCAGCATGGYCAGGCGCACTTCGCGCAGCATTTCGGCGGTATTGGCTTCGGTCAGGCGAGCCTCGCCGCGCATGGTCTTGACGACCCGCGCCAGGCGTTGAGTGAGATTGTCCAGCATGGCAGAAGTCCGGGGGATAGGCTTTATCGAGGCTTGAGGCTGGCGTCGGGCCCGGCTCAAGCGGGGCGCCACCGGGGCGGGGCGCTAAGGTAAACTGTGCAAATGGCCATTGTACTGTATGCCTTGACGGCACTTCTCTATTGCGGCCTGGCCTTTCATGGCTGGGCGACGCGCAACCCGCAGCTATCGGCTGCCGGCGCCGCCAGCGGCGCCCTGGGGGGCGCGGCAGCTACCGTGCTGCTGCAAGGCGCAGGCGGGGGGCGCGCCGAGGCGCGCCCGGCCTGGTGGCACGCGCTGATGCTGGCCGCGCTGGCCAGCCACGGGCTGCTGCTGCACGAGACCATCTTCCCGGCCGACCGCATGATGTTCGGCTTTGCCTTCGCGCTCTCGGCCATGCTGTGGCTGGGCGTGGGCATCTACTGGATAGAGAGCTTCTTCTTTTCGCTGGCCGGGCTCGGGCTGATCGTGTTCCCGGTGGCGATGCTGGCCAGCCTGATCCCGCTGGCCTTTCCCGGCGCGCAGATCCTGGGCTACGCGGCGGCGCCGCTGTTCAAGCTGCATTTCGTCATTGCCAACGTGGCCTACGGGCTGTTCACGCTTGCCGCCTTCCACGCCTTCCTGATGCTGCTGGCCGAGCGCCGGCTGCACGGCTTCAACCGCGCACCCCATGGCAGGCAGTCCGGGCAGGGTGGGCAGGGCGAGGATTCGGCGCAATGGATGGGGCGCTGGCTGGACCTGCTGCCGCCGCTGCTGACGCTGGAGAAACTGCTGTTCCGGCTGATCGGCGCCGGCTTCGTGTTGCTGACGCTGACCATCCTGTCGGGCCTGCTGTTCTCCGAGCAACTGTTCGGGCGCGCCTTCCGGCTGGACCACAAGACCGTGTTCGCACTGTTGTCCTGGGTGATGTTCGCCGGCATCCTGGCCGGACGCACCTTCTACGGCTGGCGCGGACGCACGGCCCTGCGCTGGGTGATCGCGTCCTTCGGCATCCTGCTGCTGGCCTACGTGGGCAGCCGCTTCGTCATCGAAGTCATCCTGCACCGACTCTGAACCCGGCATGGCACGCATCCTTCTAGTCCTGGCCGTGCTGCTGGGCTTCTTCTGGTGGTTGCGCCAGCGCGCGGAACGGCGCCAGGCCGGGCAAGACACCGTGCGGCCGCGCCAGCCCGCGGCGCCGCAGGAGGCCATGGTGCAATGCGCGTACTGCGCCGTGCACCTGCCGCGCGGCGAAGCCATCGCCTACCGCGGCCTGCATTATTGCCGGCGTGCCCACCTGCCGGCCGACAGCGACGCGGACAATCCCGCCGCATGAAGAGACCCGCCGCGCTCTCGTCCACGCCCACGTCCTCGCCAGGGCCCGGCCTCAAGGCCTGGCACATCGTCGCCGCCATGTGGCAGCGACCGGAACCGCCGGAATTCCACTGGCGACTGCTGCGCTATTTCTCCTGGACTGCTGGGCCTGATCTTCCTTGCCCAGGGCTATCGCGGCGAGGGCATGGCGATGATCTTCCTGCTGCCGGCGCTGCAGGCGGGCGCGCTCACCAGCCTGCTGTTCGCGCTGTCGGTCGCGGCGGCCTCGGCGCTGGTGGTGATGAGCGCCCCGTTCGCGCAGACCTTGCTGCTGCACCAGGCCGATGCGGGCCTGCTGGGCTCGGGGCTGTACGGCCTGGTGTTCATGATCGCGGCGTCGCTGATGTACCTGCTGGCCAACCGCCAGCTTGCGCAGGAACACCTGGCGCTGGCGCGCGAGCAGGAGCTGCGCCTGCAGCAACTGGTCAACCGGCTGATGGTCAACGACATGCAGGACGGCGTGATGCTGCTGCGCGCCAACGGCGCCGTGGTGGCCGCCAACCCGGCCGCGGTGGTGCTGCTCGGCGTGCAGCCGGCCGAGCGCGGCAAGCCTTCGGCCACGCCCGGCACCGGGCGCGACGCGCTGTTCGACGTGCGCCAGATCCCGCGCCTGCAGCCGCTTATGGAGATGCTGCGCGACTGGGTGCGCAGCAAGGATGATGCGCCACGCATCCTGCAGTTGCTGCCGCTGCCGTCGCGGCCCTCGTCGGCCCGCGGCCCGATCCTGCATACGCGCCTGCGGCTGCGCTTCCTGCTGCCGGGGCTGGCCAGCCTGCGCTCGACCTTCGCTTCGTCGCTGTCGGTCTCGCTGAGCGCGCAGCAGGCCATGAACACGGCCACCTGGAACGAGCTCACGCCTGAGGCGGCGGCGCGGCTGCGCCTGGCCATCGCGCAGAGCGAGGCCATGGCCTGGCGGCCCGAGGACGAAGCGCTGCTGCGCAGCGAGATGCGCGACACCGTGCTGGTCCATATCGAAAGCTGGGAGCGCATCGCCGAGCAGGTACAGCAGGAGAAGCTGGCCGCCATGGGCCGGCTGGTGGCCAGCGTCGCGCACCAGATCCGCAATCCGCTGGCCGCCATCAGCCAGGCCAGCGAGCTGCTTGCCGAGACCAGCCGCGGGCGCCCCGAAGGCGATGTCGACGCGCGCCTGCTGCGCATCATCCATGACAATGTGCAGCGGCTCGACCAGGTGGTGTCGGACGTGCTGCAGATGTCGCGCCGGCCGCGCACCGAACGCACCGCGGTGGACCTGAACCAGGCGCTGCCGGAGATCGTTGGCCGCTGGCGGCTGGAAATGCGCGCCCGCTCGACCAGCCATGACCCGGTCGGCGCGCGCCGCACGCCGCGCCCGGCCGAGATCAACGCCAACGCGGTGCGGGTCACGGTGGACGTGGCACGCCCGGTCATCTTCGATCCTTCGCAACTGCAGCAGGTGCTGGGCAACCTGCTCGACAATGCCTGGCGCTATTGCAGCCGCCTGCCCGGCGCGATCCGCCTGCTGGCCCACGCGCTGGACCAGCACCATGCCGAGCTGATCGTCTGGAATGACGGCGTCGAAGTGTCGCGCGAACACCAGCGCACGCTGTTCGAGCCGTTCTTCACCAGCAACGCGCAGGGCACCGGCCTAGGCCTGTTCATGGCACGCGAGCTGTGCGGCGCCAATGATGCCCAGGTGCGCTACGGCACCATCTCGCTCGACGCGCTGCTGGCGCAGACCGGCATGCTGGCCCCGGCGGCACGCGATACACTGCCGGCCAAGGCCTTTGTCCTGACCCTGCGCATCGATGCGCAGGACCAGGCGGGCGGCTGACTCGCCCCGGATCTGCCGATCCCGTTCCGCCAGACCGCACGACTACCACCAGACCCATGCCCGCCAAGACGCCAGGCTCCGATCCGATTCTCGTCATCGACGACGAGGCTGACCTGCGAGAGCTGCTCGATATCTCCATCCGCCGCATGGGCCACGACGTGGTCCTGGCGGGCTCCCTGGCCGAAGCGCGCGAGCAGCTCGCGGCGCGCCGCTACAGCCTGGTGCTGACCGACATGCGCCTGGGCGATGGCCTGGGCATCGACATCGTGCGCCAGCTGTCGAGCGCGCCAGAACGCGTGCCGGTGGCGGTGATCACCGCCTACGGCAGCGCCGACAACGCGGTGGAGGCACTCAAGGCGGGCGCCTTCGACTACATCGCCAAGCCGGTCTCGCTGGACCAGCTGCGCAGCCTGATCCTCAATGCGCTCGGCCGCCAGCAGCGCGACCACGCAGACGGCGGCGAGGGCGCCGCCGGGGCGGGCACGGCGGACCGCGCCTTCAACCTGCTGCCCGGCCATTCGCCGGCCATGCACGACGTGCGCCGCGCGCTGTCGCGGCTGGCGCGCAGCATGGCGCCGATCGTCATCAGCGGGGAATCCGGCAGCGGCAAGGAGCGCGCCGCGCGCGCCATCCACGCGATCAGCACGCGCGCCGCGCATCCCTTCGTGGCGGTGAACTGCGGCGCCATCCCCGAGACGCTGATGGAGTCGGAATTCTTCGGCCACGTGAAGGGCGCGTTCACCGGCGCCGACGCCGAGCGCGGCGGCTTCTTCCAGGCCGCCAACGGCGGCACGCTGCTGCTCGACGAAGTGGCGGACCTGCCGCTGGCCATGCAGGTCAAGCTGCTGCGCGTGCTGCAGGAGCGGCGCGTGCGCAAGATCGGCGCCAGCCGCGAGGAGAACGTGGATGTGCGCGTGCTGTGCGCCAGCCACAAGGACCTGGCCGCGATGGTCGCGGCCGGCCAGTTCCGCCAGGACCTGTTCTATCGCCTCAATGTGCTGGCGCTGCGCATGCCCACCCTGCGCGAGCGCCGCGAGGACCTGCCGGTACTGGCCGGCGCCATCCTGGAGCACCTGGCGGTGCGCTACGGCGACACCCACCCCAAGCGGCTGGCGGTGGCCGCGCAGCAGCGCCTGGCGGACTATCCCTTCCCGGGCAATGTGCGCGAACTGGAGAACCTGCTCGAGCGCGCGTACGCCTTTGCGGAGGGCGAGTCCATCGAGGTGGACGACCTCGGCGCGCTGGATGCCGGCGCGGCCGACGTCGCGCTGGTCGCGCCGCGCGGATACCAGTACCAGCCCGATCCACGCTACGCCGGACGCCACGATGCACCCGCGGCGCCGGCCGCGCCGGTCGATGYGGCGCCGGCGGGTGCCGTGCGCGAGGCCGCGGGCGAGGCTGGCCGCGTCACCTTCCCGATCGACCTGCCCGGCCGCCTGGAAGCGCTCGAGCGCGACCTGATCCTGCAGGCCTTGCAGCAGACCGGCTTCAACCGCACGGCAGCGGCGCCGCTGCTGGGCCTGAGCTTTCGCCAGCTGCGCTACCGCATCCAGCAGCTCGGCATCCGCGAAGGACGCGACGATGGTGCCGACGCGGGCGAGATGGCGGATGGCGTGGCCGGCGAAGGCCTGCGCGAGACCGCGCGCAGTGCCGTGGACGCCACCAGCGGAGTGCGCGATGCCTGAGCACGACATCGGCGGGCCGGCATCTGCGGCCACGCCCGGCAGCGCCGCCACTGACGCTGCTGCTGCTGCTGCTGCCTTCAGCCCCGACCCGTCGGGCTGGGTCCCGGCCGCGCGCCGCGTGCCGTCGCCCAATTTCGATGCCCGTCCCGCCGGCATGCCGGTGGACCTGGTGGTCATCCACAACATCAGCCTGCCGCCCGGGCAATTCGGCAGCGGCGATATCGAAGCGTTTTTCCAGAACCGGCTCGACCCGTCGCGCCATCCCTTCTTCGCCACTATCCATGAGGTGCGTGTTTCGGCGCATTTCCTGGTGACGCGCACAGGCGAACTGGTGCAGTTCGTGTCGTGCCGGGACCGGGCCTGGCATGCCGGTCAGTCGGCGTTCTTCGGCCGGACCCGCTGCAACGATTTTTCGATCGGCATCGAGATCGAAGGCAGCGACGACCAGCCGTTCACGTTGGCCCAGTACCACACCACCGCGGCGCTGGTGCGTGCGCTGCTCGTCGCCTATCCGGTGCGCGCGYTGGCCGGGCACAGCGATATCGCGCCCGGCCGCAAGACCGATCCSGGCCCGCATTTCGACTGGAWTSGCTTCGCGGCCGCCGCCGGCCTGGCTCGGGCCATGTTGCCCTACCGCAAAGACGGGCCCTGAGGCAAGGGCCCGGCACGCGGTCTAGGGGGATCGAGCGATCTCGGGAAAACCCTGATAAAGTCCGGCCCCTATCGAAGCGGTCCGGGCAATCAAAAAAATTTCTTTTCATTGTGCGGTAACACACCGTCAGGCGGGATTCCTTACGTCTCTTGGGCTGGCGGGTTTGGCGCRGTGCCGCATGCCGTGGCCGTCACCGGCTTCGGCTCAAAAAGACGCTTGTCAAGACTGGTCAAGCCGCTTCGTTTCACTATACTTAGTCCAGTTTTTCGTATCGACCACTATATCTAGTGGTGCTTTCGGGGAGCCAGCCTAGGTGTGCAGTTACCGCCGCAGCGCTTTACAGCGTTTCACTGCGGCCCCGCCTAAGGACTGGCGCGTCACAAGAGTCCCAGCAGAATCCAGCAATGCAGCCCGCCCCCGGCCGTTCACGGCCCGGCGAATCTTTTCTGTCTTGCGCGTTTTGCTCGGGGCTCTTTGTCACTCATAAAACACGGGTCAGAACAGGAGTTCCTCATGCAGACAGCCCAGAACGAATTTTCCACCGGCGCCACCGCCGCCGGTGTGGCAGCGAACCCGCAGTCGAGCCCCGCTGCTGCCGGCGCTGGCGACTACCAGGACTACAAGATCATCCGACGCAACGGCGCCGTGGTGGCGTTCGAGCCGAGCAAGATCTCGGTGGCCGTGACCAAGGCCTTCCTGGCGGTCAACGGCGGGCAGGGCGCCGCTTCCGCGCGTGTGCGCGAAGTGGTCGAGCAAGTCACCCAGAATGTGGTGCGCGCGCTGCTGCGCAGCCGCCCCAGCGGCGGCACCTTCCATATCGAAGACGTGCAGGATCACGTGGAACTGGCGCTGATGCGCTCGGGCGAGCATGAGGTGGCCCGTTCCTACGTGCTGTACCGCGAGAAGCGCACCCAGGAACGCGCCCAGGCCAATGCCCAGGCGGTTGCCCGCGTGCAGGAAGGCGGCGTCACGTTCAACGTGACCGACGGCGGCGTGGCCCGCGTGCTGGACGTGAGCTCGCTGCATGCCCTGATCGACAATGCCTGCTCGGGCCTGGGCGACGCCGTCAGCGCCGAGCCGATCCTCAAGGAAACGCTGAAGAACCTGTACGACGGCGTGCCCATGACCCAGGTCTACGACTCGGCCATCCTGGCCGCGCGTACCCTGATCGAGAAGGACCCGGCCTACAGCCAGGTCACCGCGCGTATCCTGCTGCACACCATCCGCAAGGAAATCCTGGGCGCCGAAGTGACCCAGACCGAAATGGTGTCGCGCTACGCCGACTACTTCCCCAAGTTCATCGCGCGCGGCATCGAAGCCGAGCTGCTGGACGAGAAGCTGGCCACCTATGACCTGGCCCGCCTGGGCGCCGCGCTGGACGCCCAGCGCGACTTCCAGTTCAACTACCTCGGCCTGCAGACCCTGTACGACCGCTACTTCCTGCACATCGACGAAGCGCGCATCGAAATGCCGCAGGCTTTCTTCATGCGCGTGGCGATGGGCCTGGCGCTGGGCGAGAAGGACCGCGAAGCGYGCGCCATCGAGTTCTACCAGCTGCTGTCGTCGTTCGACTTCATGTCGTCCACGCCGACCCTGTTCAACTCTGGCACCCGCCGCTCGCAGCTGTCGTCGTGCTACCTGACCACCGTGTCGGACGACCTCGAGGGCATCTACGAAGCGCTCAAGGAAAACGCGCTGCTGTCCAAGTTCGCCGGCGGCCTGGGCAACGACTGGACCAATGTGCGCGCGCTCGGCTCGCACATCAAGGGCACCAACGGCAAGTCGCAAGGCGTGGTCCCGTTCCTGAAGGTCGTCAACGACACCGCGGTCGCGGTCAACCAGGGCGGCAAGCGCAAGGGCGCGGTGTGCGCCTACCTGGAGACGTGGCACCTGGACATCGAGGAATTCCTCGAGCTGCGCAAGAACACCGGCGACGACCGCCGCCGCACCCACGACATGAACACGGCGAACTGGATTCCCGACCTGTTCATGAAGCGCGTGATGGAAGCCGGCGAGTGGACGCTGTTCTCGCCCGCCACCTGCCCGGACCTGCACGACAAGGTCGGCCGCGCCTTCGAAGAAGCCTACCTGGGCTATGAAGCCAAGGCCGCCCGGGGCGAGCTGAAGCTGTTCAAGAAGATCCCCGCCATGCAGCTGTGGCGCAAGATGCTGGGCATGCTGTTCGAGACCGGCCATCCCTGGATCACCTTCAAGGATCCGTGCAACATCCGCAGCCCGCAGCAGCACGTGGGCGTGGTGCACAGCTCCAACCTGTGCACGGAAATCACGCTCAACACCAACGAGAGCGAGATCGCGGTATGCAACCTGGGTTCGGTGAACCTGGTCGCCCACCTGAAGCAACTGGCCGACGGCACCCAGGTGCTCGACCACGCCAAGCTCGAGAAGACCATCCGCACCGCCATGCGCATGCTCGACAACGTGATCGACATCAACTACTACGCGGTCGACAAGGCGAAGAACTCCAACCTGCGCCACCGCCCGGTCGGCATGGGCATCATGGGCTTCCAGGACTGCCTGCACCTGCTGCGCCTGCCGTACGCCAGCGACGCCGCCGTGCAGTTCGCCGACACCTCGATGGAAGCGGTGTGCTACTACGCCTACCGCGCCTCCAGCGAGCTGGCCGAGGAACGCGGCCGCTATAGCACGTACGAAGGCTCGCTGTGGGATCGCGGCATCCTGCCGCAGGACTCGCTCAAGCTGCTGGCCGAGGAACGCGGCGGCTACCTGGAAGTGGATCATTCCTCGACCATGGACTGGGACAGCCTGCGCGCGCGCATCAAGCAGCACGGCATGCGCAACTCGAACTGCATCGCGATCGCGCCCACGGCAACGATCTCGAACATCATCGGCGTGTCGGCCTGCATCGAACCGACCTTCCAGAACCTGTACGTCAAGTCCAACCTGTCGGGCGAGTTCACGGTGGTCAACGACTACCTGGTGCGCGACCTGAAGGCACGCGGCCTGTGGGACGAAGTGATGGTCGCCGACCTGAAGTATTTCGACGGCAAGCTGGCCCGCATCGACCGCATYCCGCAAGACCTGCGCGACATCTACGCCACCGCCTTCGAAGTCGAGCCGAGCTGGCTGGTGGAAGCCGCCAGCCGCCGCCAGAAGTGGATCGACCAGGCCCAGTCGCTGAACATCTACATGGCCGGCGCCTCGGGCAAGAAGCTGGACGACACCTACAAGCTGGCCTGGCTGCGCGGCCTGAAGACCACGTACTACCTGCGCACCATGGCAGCCACCCACGTGGAGAAATCCACCGTGTCGCGCGGCTCGCTCAACGCCGTGTCGTCGGGTAGCGACAGCGGTATCAGCGCCGCCGGCATCGACCAGGCCGCCGCCGCCGCCCCGGCCATGCCGGAAGCCGAAGGCGCGGTCTGCACGATGCGCCCGGGCGACGCCGGTTTCGACGAGTGCGAAGCCTGCCAATAAGCTGAAAGCCGCCCCCGTTAGCCCAGAGTGGGCCGCGGGTGCGGCCCACTGAAGAATTCCACGGAGAACCACATCATGCTGAGCTGGGACGACGACGTTCAAGCCACCCCGCAGGCCGCACCGCAGCCTGCTCCCCAACCCGCCCTGCCGGCCGGCMTCGCCGCCGACCAGCAAGGCGTGCTGCCGCCTGCCGCCACCCAGCCGGCCGGCTCGGGCATCCTTGGCAACCACCCGAACGCCGCCGCCGTGCAAAGCGACCGCCGCGTCAACGCTGCCGACAAGCGCGTGATCAACGGCTCGACCGACGTCAACCAGCTGGTGCCGTTCAAGTACAAATGGGCCTGGGAAAAGTACCTGGCCGGCTGCGCCAACCACTGGATGCCGCAGGAAATCAACATGTCSCGCGACATCGCSCTGTGGAAGGACCCGAACGGCCTGACCGAAGACGAGCGCCGCGTGATCAAGCGCAACCTCGGCTTCTTCGTCACCGCCGACTCGCTGGCCGCCAACAACATCGTGCTGGGCACCTACCGCCAGATCACCGCGCCGGAATGCCGCCAGTACCTGCTGCGCCAGGCCTTCGAGGAAGCGATCCACACGCACGCCTACCAGTACATCGTGGAGTCCCTCGGCCTCAATGAAGCCGAGATCTTCAACGCGTACCACGAGGTGAAGTCGATCCGCGACAAGGACGAGTTCCTGATCCCGTTCATCGACACGCTGACCGATCCGGCCTTCAAGACCGGCACGCCCGAGAACGACCAGAAGCTGCTCAAGTCGCTGATCGTGTTCGCCTGCATCATGGAAGGCCTGTTCTTCTACGTGGGCTTYACGCAGATCCTGGCSATGGGCCGCCAGAACAAGATGACCGGTGCCGCCGAGCAGTACCAGTACATCCTGCGCGACGAGTCCCTGCACTGCAATTTCGGCATCGACCTGATCAACCAGATCAAGCTCGAGAACCCGCACCTGTGGACCAACGAGTTCAAGGCCGAGATCACCGAGCTGTYCAAGAAGGCCGTGGACCTGGAATACCGCTACGCCGAGGACACCATGCCGCGCGGCGTGCTGGGTCTGAACGCGCCGATGTTCAAGGGCTACCTGCGCTTCATCTGCAACCGCCGCTGCCAGCAGATCGGCCTGGAGCAGCTGTTCCCGAACGAGGAAAACCCGTTCCCGTGGATGAGCGAGATGATCGACCTGAAGAAGGAACGCAACTTCTTCGAGACGCGCGTCATCGAGTACCAGACTGGCGGCGCGCTGTCGTGGGATTGAGTTGTTGTCGGCCGGCTGCCGGCGGTAGCGTAGCGATACGCCGAGCGGCACGAGGGCGCACTGGATAGCCGGTCTCGGGTCCGGACGCCAGGCTGACGCAGATGGGGGGTGGCAATCAACGGATTGCCACCCCCTGTTTTTTTGTCGCTTCGCCGGTCTGCGCGACGACTGACAAGGCGCAAAGGCGGCAGTCCTGGTGCCGCGGCGCGGCTCCCCATGCGGCCCGCCGGCTCAGGCGCCGATCTGCCGCAGCGCCTTCTCGATGGCCTCCGCGCTGTCCGGGCGTACCAGCCGCGCCACTTCCGCGCCGTCACGCATGAACACCAGCGTCGGCCACAGCTTGACGCGGAACGAGCGGCCCAGGGGCCTGCCGCTGCCGTCCTCGACCTTGAAGTGCTGCACGCCGGGGTGGCTGGCCAGCGCGCGGGCCAGGTGCGGCTGGGCGCGCAGGCAGTAGCCGCACCAGGGCGCGCCGAATTCGATCAGCGCCGCGCCCTTGATGGCGTCGATATCGGTTCGCGCGGGCTCGCGCGCGGCGTATTGCTCGGTCATCGTCATGCTGGAGTCTCCTGGTGCGTGGCGCATGCAGTGCGCATCGCGCCGCCGTCGCCGGCAGTCATTCTGGCATGAGGGCTGCGAAGCCGTGAAACGCATCCGGGAGCCGGCACAAGCTCACGCCTGCGATTGCCGGGGCAGCCCTGCGGGCGCGGAGGGCGGCGTGCCTTCGGCTGCTGCCTTGCCCCAGCGCACCGTCGCCAGCAGCGAGGCCGCCACGATGAGACCGCCGCCGATCCAGGCCGTGGCCGTGATCCGCTCTCCCAGCCAGATGGTGGCGAACACGGCGCCGAACGCGGGTTCGCTGCCCATCAGCAAGGCCACGCGCGTGGGGTTGCTGCGCTTGATGGCGTAGTTCTGCGCGAAGAAGGCGAACAGCGTGCAGGCGAGCACCAGGTAGAGCACGCTGGCCCAGAACGGGGCATGGCCGGCCAGCGAGGGCAGCGGCTGCCAATGCGCCGGCATCAGCACCAGTGCGGCCAAGGCGCTGCCGCCCGCCACCACGCCGGCCTGTACCGCGGTCACCGTCAGCGCCGGCAGCGGCGTGGCGCGCAGCACGCGCTTGGTTACGCAGACGATCACCGCGCGCAGCGCCGCGGCGGCCAGGATCAGCGCATCGCCGGGGTTGAAGGCAACGGCGCCGTCGCCGGCCAGCAGCCATGCGCCCGCCAGCGAGAGCGCCACCGCGGCCCATTCGATGCGCGCGGGCCGGCGCTTGAGCAGCAGCCATTCGGCCAGCGGCGTCAGCACCACGCACAAGCTGATGAGGAAGGCCGCGTTGGCCGCGTGCGTGAGCAGCACGCCGAAGGTCTCGCACAGGAAGATGCCGAGCAGCAGCACGCCGCTGCCGAGCACGCCGCGCAGCGTCGCGGCGTCAACGCGGCGCAGGGCGCCCAGCGCGGGCGAGAGGATCACGAAGGTGATGCCGAAGCGCAGCGCCAGCAGTCCCAGCACCGGATAGAAGAGCAGGGCGCCCTTGACGACGCCGTAGCTGCTGCCCCAGACGACAGCGACCGCGAGCAGCATGAGGTCGGACAGTATCAACAGGCGCTTTGGGGTAGGCATGATGGGTTCGGAGGTCGCAAGGGCGCGCAAAGGCCGGGAGAAGCATTGTCTGGCTTTGCGGCGGCGATGATAATCATGGTTGCATGCACATCTTTTATGTCGTGGGTGCATCAATGCCGGCTGACTCGCCTGGCCGTCGCCTCCGGAGCCATCCCTATGAACCCGACCGATTTCCTCGCCTTGCTGCCCGACATGGCCGTGTTCGCGCGCGTGGTGGACGCGGGTAATTTCTCGCTCGCCGCGCGCCAGCTCGGCAGCACGCCGTCGACGGTGAGCCGCCAGATCAAGCGGCTGGAGGAGGCGCTGGCCACGCGCTTGCTCGAGCGCTCCACGCGCCGGGTGCGCGTGACGGAATCCGGTGCGCAGGTGTACCGCTACTGCCGCGACATGGTGGGCGCGGCAGCGGGTGCGGTCGACGCGGCGGGCCAGTTGTCCGGCCGGCCCCAGGGCAGGGTCAGCGTGAGCGCGCCGACCGCGTTCGCCAAGACGGTGATCCATCCGCTGGTGGCGGGCTTCCTGCGCGCCTACGGCGAGATCGACCTGCAGTTGATGTTCACCGACCACGAGGTCGATCCACTCGAGCACGACCTCGACCTGGTGATCCGGCTGACCGAGCGGCCGCCGCCCGGTCTGGCCGGGCGCCGTCTCGGCGCGGTGCGCTGGGTCTTGTGCGCGTCGCCGGCTTACCTGGGCGCGCGCGGCACGCCCGTGCATCCGCGCGAACTGGCCTTGCACGACTGCCTGTACCTGGGGGAGACCGCCGACGACAACCGCTGGCGCCTGCGGCGCGAGGCGGAGACCCATACGGTGGCGGTGCGGGGGCGCTACATTGCCAATCACGCTGGCGCGCGCCTGGAAGCGGCGCAGCAGGACCTGGGCATCGCCTCGCTGCCCGAGTTCACCGCCGCCGGCGCGCTGCGCGACGGCACGCTGGTGCGCGTGCTGGCCGACTGGGAGTTGCAGGCGCGCGCCTATGTCGGGCCGGTGTGGCTGCTCTATCCGCCCAATCGCTTCCTGCCGCCCAAGGTGCGTGTGCTGATCGACTACCTCGCCGCGCATATCGGCGGGGCTGGCTGAGCGGCGGCGCAACGGCGTGGCGCGGTGCGGTGCGGTGCGGTTTTTCCCGCGCGCCGATCGGCGTGCGAGGAAAGTGAACGGCGCGAGCCTGTAGACTCATATTCCGTTTCGCCGTCTTGCTGTTTTGCAGTTTCGTTATTTGGCGCAGTTCTTCCCATCGTCCCCCGTTTTCAGGAGCCACAATCCATGTCGCAGCCCGAAATCACCCTGTACCACTCCCCCAACACGCGTTCCACCGGCGCGCTGATCC
Organism: Cupriavidus sp. 05N40; assembly: GCF_056397305.1. NCBI lineage: Bacteria > Pseudomonadati > Pseudomonadota > Betaproteobacteria > Burkholderiales > Burkholderiaceae > Cupriavidus > Cupriavidus sp. 05N40. The sequence goes on along the minus strand of NZ_JBFTND010000016.1, from coordinate 51,510 downwards.
TGCTCGAGGAACTGGGCGTGCCATATCGCCTGCACCCGCTCAATATGAAGACGGGCGAGCAGCGCGAGCCGGCCTACCTGGCCATCAACCCGATGGGCAAGGTGCCGGCGATTCGCTACGGGGACGCGCTGGTGACCGAGCAGGCCGCCATCTTCATTTTCCTGGCCGACCTGTTCCCGCAGGCCAGGCTCGCCCCCGCGCTGACCGATCCGTTGCGTGGGCCGTACCTGCGCTGGCTGGCCTTCTACGGATCGAGCTTCGAGCCGGCGATCGTGGACCGCTCGCAGCAGCGCGAGACCCCGCGCGCGATGTGCCCTTACGGCGACTACGACACCGTCATCGGCACCCTGCTGGGGCAGCTCGAAAAGGGTCCTTACCTGCTGGGCGACACCTTCAGCGCGGCCGACGTGCTGTGGGGCACCGCGCTGGCCTGGATCACCCACTTCAAGCTGGTCGAGGCGACGCCGGCGGTGAAGGCGTATATCGAGCGCACCACCTCGCGGCCGGCGGTGGCGCGCGCCCGCGAGATCGATGCGAGGCTGGTGGCGCAGCAGGGCGCCTGACAGGCTGACAGCCCGGCACGCGCCGGCGCGCCGGCCCTGGCTATAGCTCCAGCACCAGCCGCTTGCAGGCAGCGCGCGAGCAGCAGGTCATCATCCTGCCGTTGGCCTCGCGCTCGGCGCGCGTCAGCACCACGTCACGGTGGTCGATCTCGCCGGCCAGCACACGCACCTCGCAGGAGCCGCACAGGCCTTCCTCGCAATCGCTCTGCATGTCGATATTGGCGGCGCGCAACGCCGCCAGCACGGTCTGGTCCGCCGCTACCGTGACCACGATGCCGGAGTCCTTCAGCTCCACCTCGAAGGCCTGCTCCCTGGCGGGGTCGAGCGTGCCCAGGGCGGATTCGAAATGCTCGATGCGCAGCGCGTCGCCGGGCCAGCTGGCGCAGCATTCCTGCAGCGCGCGAAGCATGGGCGCCGGGCCGCAGGCGTAGATCTGCGTGTGCGGGTCGGGCTGGCCGAGCAGTGCCTGGAGATCGGCGCGGCGGCCCTCGTCGCTTGCGTGCACGTGCAGGCGGTCCGCGTGCAGCGCCGCGAGTTCGTCGAGCAGCGCCATCGACGCGCGCGAACGGCCGCTGTAGTGCAGGGCGTAGTCGATCCCCAGCTGCCTTGCGCGCCGCGCCATCGCGCTCACCGGCGTGATGCCGATGCCCCCGGCGATGAAGATCAGCTTGCGCGCGCTCTCGTCGAGCCGGAAGTGATTGCGCGGACCGCGGATCTTGAGGCGGTCGCCTGGTTTCACATTGTCGTGCACCCAGGCCGAGCCGCCGCGGCCCTGCGCCTCGCGCAGCACGGCGATTTCCAGCGCGCTGCTGTCGGCCGGGTCGCCGCATAGCGAGTACTGGCGCGACAGCCCGGTGCCGCCGCATTCCACGTCGATGTGCGAGCCCGGTGTCCAGCGCGGCATCGGCCGGCCGTCGGGCGAGACCAGCCGCAGCCGGACGATGCCGTTGGCCGCGCGGCTCACGGCCTGCACCACCACTGGCCGGCTGGCCGCGTGCGCGGACGGTTCGCCGATGCGCACCTGCGCCTGCGCATCGAGCAGGGCGCGATCGGCGCGCTCGGGGTTCCGCGCGGGATCCCATTCCACCCACACATGCTCGGGGCCGCGGAACGAGGTGTTGGGCACGTAGCTGAAGCGCTGCTCGGCCAGGCGCATATGGGGCAGGCGCCGCGTGAGCTCCTGCAGGAAGACCTGCATCTCCATGCGTGCCAGGTTCTTGCCCATGCACTGGTGCGAGCCGTAGCCGAAGGTAAGCTGGTCGCTGGCGTTCTCGCGGCGGATATCGAAGAGATCGGCGTCGGTGAAGTGCCCTTCGTCATGGTTGGCCGACGAGGTCACGATCAACAGTTTCGAGCCGGCCGGGATGTCCACGCCGCCGACCTGCACGTCGCGCGTGGCCAGGCGCCGCCACGCCGCGACCGAGCCGTTGTGGCGCAGGCATTCTTCCACCGCGTTGGGGATCAGGCCGGGGTCTTCGCAGATCTCCTGCCAGGCGCGCGGATGCTGCAGCAGCAGCTTGATCGCATTGGCGGTCGCATTGGCCGTGGTCTCGTGCGCGGCGACGATGCCGGCCATCATCATCGAGTGCAGGTAGGAGTCGGTGACGACCTCCGGATGCTCCTGCTGCTTGCGGATGCCGTAGCGCATCCAGCCCGGGCCGGACGGATCCTGCCGCATCTTGTCGAGTATCTTGCCGGCGAGCTGCCAGAAGTTGCCCACCGCGTGCGCGACCTCCACCTGCTCCTCCGGCTTCGGCCGGCCCCAGGTGTTGACCGTATGCGCGATGGAATACTTGCGCAGCAGGTCCATGTCTTCCTCGGGCACGCCGAGGAAGTGCAGCGCCACCGTCAGCGGCACTTCCCACAGCATCTGATCGACCAGGTCGGCGCGGCCGTCATCGATGAAGCGGTCGACGTATTCGCGCGCCAGGCGGCGCACCATGGGCTCGTGGTGCCTGAGCTCCTCCGGTGTGAAGGGTTCCATCAGCACCCGGCGGCGCGGCATGTGGGCAGGCTCGTCCTCGTTGACCAGCGTGCGGTTCATCGCGTAGCCGTACGACGCGAGCACCGCGTTGGCCTCGGGCCCGGTGGGCGTGATCTTCTCCAGCGCGATCGACGGGCTGAAGGTGAGGTTGTCGCGGAAGATGGCCTTGATGTCGTCGTAGCGGGTCACCACCCAGTAGCCGAGCTTCGGGCTGTAGAAAACCGGCTCCTGCTCGCGCGCCCAGCGCACGTACTCGGGCGGGTCCTGCTGGTAGCCGTCCCCGAACGGGTCGAATTCCGCGGCGCGCGCGCTGACCGGGCAGCCGCTCGGCGTGCGCTGCGCCGTCAGCAGGCTGTGGTCAACGGGGCATCCCGATGCGCGCGGATTGTGGGTGTCGTTGGCCATCTGTGCTGCTCCGGTGTTCGTTGCTCAAAGGTTCAGGCGTTGCGCCGCTTGCTCAGTCCAGCGTGATCTTCAGGTCGCGGATCAGCTTGTGCCAGCGCGTGGTCTCGCTGCGCAACAGGTCGGCATATTGGGCCGGCGTATTGCCAACCGGCTCCACGCCGAAGTCCACCAGCCGCTTGTTGACGGCCGGCTCCCTGATGGCGGCAACCACTTGCTTGTTCAGCGTGGCGATCACTTCGGGCGGCGTGCCGGCGGGCACCACCATGCCTACCAGCGCCGCCGCTTCCACATTCTTGTAGCCGGCTTCGGCGAAGGTCGGCACGTCCGGCAGTTGCGGCAGGCGGGTCGGGTTTGCCACTGCCAGCGCCTTGACCTTGCCGCCCTTGATGAAGCCCGCGCCCGCGGCCAGGTCGACCATCATGGCCGGGACCTGTCCGCCGGCCACGTCGGCCAGTGCCGGCGCCGCGCCGCGGTAGGGCGCGTGGACCATGTTCAGTCCGGCCTCCACCTTGAGCAGTTCCATCGCGAGGTGGTGCGGGCTGCCGGCGCCGGCGGAGGCGTAGTCGATGCCGCCGCTCCTGGACTTGGCCTTGGCGATGAACTCCTGCACGGTGTTGACCGGCATGCCGGGACCGACCACGAGGATCATCGGGAACTTGCCCAGCAGCGTGACCGGCGCCAGATCCTTGACCGGGTTGTAGGAAAGCGTCTTGTACAGCGCCGGGTTGAAGACCAGCGTGCCGTTGTCCGCCGACAGCACCGTATAGCCATCGGCCGGTGCGCGCGCGGTCTCTGCCGCGGCGATCGCGGTGTTGCCGCCCGGCTTGTTGTCGACCACCACCGGCTGGCCCAGCCGGGCCGAAAGCGCCTGGCCGATCGAGCGCGCCAGGAAGTCCGAGCCGCCGCCGGCGGCGTACGGCACGATCCAGCGCACCGGCTTGGTCGGGAAGGCGGGGTCGGCAAAGGCGGCGCCCGGCAGCCAGGGAAGGGCGGCCAGGCCCAGGCCGAGGGCCATGAATTTGCGGCGGACGATGATCATCTTGTCTCCTGTTTCCGGTTCTCTTGTTTTTCCGGTCTGGATTCGTCCCGGCGTGCTTGGCGTCCGGGTTGTGTTTTGCGTAAATGATATACGCATTGCGTAATTTGGTGATGCGGGTTAACGTGAGGATCGGCACAAGGGGCCAGATGACGGCCAGTTGACGGCCATATGGCTACGCCGGCCTCGCCGCACGGCATTCTCCGCACTAGAATCTCCGCCCATGACGACATCACCCGATCCCATCGAAGCGGGCGCTCCCGCCGGCCCGCAGGCGCGCGAGCGCCGCCAGCGCGTGCAGTCCGCGCAGACCGGCATGGCCGTGCTCAAGGGCCTGGCCCGGCTCGGCGGGCGCGCCACGCTGACCGCGCTGGCCGCGCATGTCGGCGAGAGCCCGGCCAAGGTGCACCGCTACCTGGCCAGCCTGGTCGAGGAAGGGCTGGTGGCGCAGGAGGCCAGCACGCAGCAGTATTCCCTCGGCATGGAAGCCATGCTGATCGGGCTGGCGGCCATGCGGCAGGTCGATCCGGTGCGGGTGGCCGAGCCTTCCCTGGTCCGCCTGCGCGAGGCGCTGGGGGTGACGTGCTTCGTCGCGGTGATGGGCAACAAGGGGCCGACCATCGTGCGCTTCGAGGAGCCGGGCCTGCCGGTGACGGTGAACGTGCGGGTGGGTTCGGTCATGCCGCTGCTGTGGTCGGCCACCGGCCGCACCTTCCTGGGCATGCTGGACGAGCCGCCGGTGCTGGCGATGGCGGAGGCGGAACTGGCGGTGGCGCCGGCCGAGCTGCGCGCGCAGCTCGACGCCGGGGATCCCATCGGGCAGCTGCGGCGCGAAGTGCAGGCCGCCGGCTGCGCGGTGGTGCGCGATACCAACCTGAAGGGCATCAGCGCGGTGGCCGCGCCGCTGTACGACTACACCGGCCGCGTGTGCGCGGTGATCACGGCGCTGGGCGCCACGGGCGGCTTCGATGCCGCGATGGACGGGCCGGTCGGCACGGCAGTGCGCCGGGAGGCGCGGGCGGCCAGTGCGTTGCTGGGCCATCCGGGGGCGCCGCCTGCCGCATGACCTGGCGCCCGGACCAGCCGGGCAGGGGGCTCAGGCGGCCTTGCGTTCGGCGGCTTGCGCGCCGGCGGTGTCGGCCGTCTTGCGTTCGCCGCCCAGCGCTTCGGTCAGGTCGGCCAGCAGGCTGGCCAGCTCGCCCGCCATCATGGTGAAGTCGCCGTCGAAGCGTTCGTCCTCGTCGCGCGCGCTGGCGTCGGCCTGTTCCTTGATCACGYCGAGCGGGGCCACTCGCTTGATGGTCAGCGACTCGGTCAGCACGAAGGACACGCGGTCGTTCCAGGTCATGGCGAGGCGCGTGCAGCGCTTGCCCGCGGCAATGTGGCGGCGCAGGTCCTCGGCATCGAGCGGATGGCGCACGTAGCGCACCGTGGCCTTGCTCTCGGCGCTCGATTGCAGCTCGATTTCCTGGTCCACRGTGAAGCCGGCCGGCGCCGTGTCATTGGCCAGCCAGTCGGTCATGGCGGCGACCGGCGACTGGTTCACATGGAGGTTTTCCAGCGGCAGCGGGTCGATCGCCTTGAACAGCAGGCCCCGCACTTCGTCGGCCTTGGCCGGGGCGGCGGCATCGATGGCCAGCCAGCCGTTGACCGGGTCGATCCACACCCGGGTATCGCGGCGGATGCTGAAGGCGCGCGGCAGCAGTTCCTCGGTGACCTGCTCCTTGAGCTCGCGCATTTGCTTGCGGCCGGGCTTGAAGCCTTGCTGTTCCTCGAGTTCGAGGGCGCGCGCCTTGGTGACCTGGTTGACCACGGTGGACGGCAGCAGCTTCTTCTCGGTGCGCATGGTCAGCAGCATCTGCTTGCCGACCTGGTGGACCAGGGCGCCGTTTTCACGCGGCGAGGCCCAGCCCTGGGTCTGCATTTCCAGGCTGGTGCCCGGGAAGAAGGCATGGCGCGCCAGGCAGGCCTCGACTTCGTCGGCGGCGAGGGACCACGGTGCGGACAGACGGTGCAGCTGGAGATTCTTGAACCACATGGGAATTCGGCCAAAGGGACCGATTCTAGCCGGTTAGCGTGGCCGATGCGGTAACAATGCGTGAAAGCGGCGGATAGAAGGGCTGCACGGGCAACGGAGCGGCGCCGGGCGGGCCGGCGGAATGCGGCAGGGGCCGGGCTGCCTGCCGCAACCCGGCCCCTGCCGCGTGCCGGAGCCTCAGATGTCGAGCTTGCTGATCTTCGAGCCTTCCAGCGACAGGCCTGCCATCAGGCCGGCGTTGGTCACCACGAAGCCGATGATCGGCTGCTGGGCCGTGTTGGTGTCGATGGTGCCGTTGGCGCCGATCGTGGCCAGCGCCACTGTGGCATCGCCGCCAACGGTCCAGCCGCTGCTGTTGACGAACTTGTCGAGCGAGTCCTGAGTCATGAACATCAGGATGATGGCCTTGGACTGCGCGCCGATCTGCCAGCCCACCGAACCCGAGATGATGCGGTAGTAGCCATGCGTGGCGCCGCCCGCGCGCAGCGAGCCGTCGCCGTATTCGCCGCCCACCACGAAGCCGGCCGAGATGGTGTTGGGAAAGACCAGGATGCCGCGCGCGCGGTTGGCCAGCTGCCGCGAGCTGCTCGCCGTGGCGTACAGCTTGCTGAGCGCGCCGTCCACGCCGCCGTCGATCTCGCGGCGCTTGGCCGCCTTGTCCGTGGGGGCGCCCGGCGTGGTGGTGCAGGCACCCAGCAAGCCTGAAGAAGCCAGCACCAGGCCTGCGCCCGCCGTCAGAAACGATCTGCGTTCCATACTCACTCTCCTGATTGTTTTACGTCACAATGCACCGCTAACAGAGCACCGGTACCGGAGCCTTCCGTCCCCTCTCGCCTGCAAACTCGCTTTATCCAAGGATAGGCGTAATCGGCACTTGTAGAAACGTGAAATCGCAGGGCAGGAATTCCTCTCGGTTTTCCCTAAAGTGCCACTGGAATCCTCCGTTTCTGGAGAAATATACAAGCCTGCAGACCGAAGCGGTGTAGGACGAAGCTGCATTTCGCGACGAACCTGTCCTACAGATTCGTGCCCGACGCGGCGACATGTCCGTGGCCCGGCGGCGGGCCWGGAACCCGGGCGCGCCAGGCGTGTCCATCAAAGATGAAATCCGTGAAATTCCTCAAATCCGTGAAGTCCCTGACGTCCCTGAAGTCCAGTTTCGTCCTGATCCCCGTCACCCTGCTGGCCGCTGCCTGTGCCTCGCATTCGCCCGCTCCCGACCCGCAAGCCGCAGGCGAAGCCAATGCGCAGTGGCAGTCGCTGCGTGCCGACTACACCGCCTGCGCCAAGGGCCAGACCGACGCCGGCTTGTCCGGCAGCGCCTCGCCGCAGGATCTCGCCGGCGCCGCGCTGAAGGCGTGCCAGCCGAAGCTGGATGCCATGCGCAGCGCGTTCCGCGAATACCTGGATGCGCAGATGGTGTCCGCGCACGGGCGCGACGGCGCGCGCCAGGCCGCCGACCGCGTTTCGCGGGATACCGAGGCCAAGACCCGCAGCTACCTGGTTCGCTATGTAGAGGTGGAACGCTACAACGCCAAGCCGCACTAGCCCGCAAGCTGACCGGCCGGCGCGGGCCGCCGCGGCCTGCTGTGGTGTAATGCGCGGACGCGTCCCCTCAACACCCATGGCAGTCCATCCCGATGACCCTCTCCCCCGAACGCCTGCAGCTCGCCCACGAGCGCTTCCTTGACGAAAATCCCGAAGTGGTTTCGCTGCTCAAGGCCATCACCGAGCGTCATGCGCGCGCAGCCGGCATGAGCGTGGAAGCCTTCCAGCTTTCCGAACTGGAGCGCGCCATCGGGCGCGAAGCGCGGCTGCGGCGCATGACTGCAGACGAACTGTTGCTGGTCTACCTGGGGGAGCGCACAGCGCCGGCGCCCCGCCGCTGATGCGCATGGCCGCGCCGCCGCCTCAGGGCTTGGCCGGCGGCGCGCCAGCCGCATCTTCAGCCGCATCCTCTTGCGCCGGCCGCAACAGCAGCCACGCGCACGCCGCGCCACCGGCCGCCAGCAGCGCGGACAGCAGCATCACCCGGCGAAAGCCCGCCACGAAGGCATTGCTTACCGCATGACGGACGGCCTGCGCCGCCCGTGGCTCCGCCGTCGCGGGGATCTCGATGGCGGCAAGGCGGCCGCGCTGCGCCTGCACCGCCTGCACGACCTGCGCCGGCACCACCGCGCCGGACCCCGCCAGCGCGCGCTCCAGCCTGCGATCGAACACATTCGCCATCACGATCCCCAGCACCGCGATCGCCAGCAGCGTCGCCACCCGCGCGGCGGCATTGTTGATGCCGGATGCCGTGCCGGCCGAGCCAGGCGGTACCGCATTCATGACCGTGGTCGTCAACGGCGCCACGCTGATCGTCATGCCCGCGCCGAGCACCAGCACGGCGGGGAAGAACGTCGTCCAATAGCTGCCGCCGCCTGAGCCTGGCAGTGCGAACAGGGCAAAGCCCGCCGCCGCGACCAGCGGCCCCACGATCAGCGGGSCGCGCGCACCGTGCCGGTCCACCAGTCCACCCGCCCAGCCCGAGAGCAGGAACATCAGCAGGATGAAGGGCAGCAGCGCGGCCCCCGCGGCGGTCGATGAATAACCCTGCACCTGGATCAGGTTGAGCGGAAAGAAGAACAGGCCGCCGCCGAGCGCGGCGTAGAGCAGCAGGGTCAGCAGATTGGCCCCGAGAAAGGCGCGCGAGCGGAACAGCGCGGGCGGCATGATCGGATTGGCGACCCGCGTCTGCACCCACGCGAACAGGCCCAGCGCGAGCATGCCGGCGGCGCCGGGCAACCATACTTGCGCATGGCCCCAGCCCTGCCCCGGGGAAGCGATCAGGGCGTAGACCACACCACCCAGCCCCAGCGCCACCAGCAGGCTGCCCGCCCAGTCGAGCGACCCCGCCTGCCCGGGCGCGCGGCTTTCCGGCACGCGCCAGAACGCGATCACCAGCACCGCCGCGGCCAGCGGCAGGTTGACCAGGAAGGCGGCACGCCACGACAGATGCTCGATCAGCCAGCCGCCCGCCACCGGGCCGAGCGCGGCGGTCATGGCGGTGGCGCCGGACCAGGTGCCGATGGCCTTGCCGCGCCGGCTCTGGTCGAATGACGCGGACAGCAGCGCCAGGCTGCCCGGCACCAGCAGCGCGGCACCCACGCCCTGCGCCGCACGGGCCGCGACCAGGTGGCCGATATTGCCGGCCAGCCCGCACCAGGCCGAACTGGCGGCGAAAACCGCCACGCCCAGCGCGAACACGCGGCGCCGGCCGAAGCGGTCTCCCGCCGCGCCACCCACCAGCAGCAGCGCCGCCAGCAGCAGCGCATAGGCCTCCACCGCCCATTGCATGCCGCTCAGGCTGGCACCGAGATCCTTCTGCAATGCCGGCAGGGCCACGTTGACCACGGTGCTGTCGATGAACGCCATGCTCGACGCCAGGATGGTCGCGGCCAGCACCCATGGCTCGTCGGCGCGCGCGCAGCCGGCGCCGCCAGGCCGGGCCCGGATCGCGCTGTCGTCGCAGGGGCCCTGGGCCAGCGGCGTGGTCGACATGGCCGGCGACGCGCGGGCGCTATGCCACCGGCGCCAGCGGGCGCAGCTCGCCCAACATGGTCGGCACCAGCTCCGCTACGGTGGGATGGATGTGCATGGCGCGCTGGAGCACCGCGTAGGGCGCGCGCGCATACATGGTGTCGAGAATGCAGTGGATGACTTCGTCGCCGCCCACGCCCAGCACCATCGCGCCCAGGATCTCGCGGCTGTCGGCATCGACCAGGATCTTCATGAAGCCCAGCGTCTCGCCTTTTTCCACGGCGCGCCCCACCCGGGTCATGGGGCGCGTGCCCACCAGCACCCGGCGCCCGGACTGTCTTGCCTCGTGCTCGGTCATGCCGACGCGGCCCAGCGGCGGATCGGTGAAGAGCGCATAGGCAGGGATGCGGTCGTCCACGGTGCGCGGCGGCTCGCCTGACGCCGTGTCCAGCAGGTTCGCGGCGACGATCTCGAAGTCGTTATAGGCGGTATGGGTGAAGGCACCGCGCCCGTTGCAGTCGCCCAGCGCCCAGATCCCGGGCACATTGGTGCGCAGCTGCGTATCGACCTGGATATACCCGTGCGCATCGGTGGCGACGCCGGCGCGGTCCAGGCCGAGATCGTCGGTGTTCGGCCGGCGGCCCACCGCCAGCAGCACGTGCGAGCCGGCGATCTCGGGCGCGCCGTGCACGCAGTCCATCTTCACCACCACTTCGCCGCCGCGCTGCTCCAGCGCGATGCATTCGGCATCCAGGCGCAGGCCGATGCCCTCGGCCGCCAGGATGTCGCGCACCGCCTCGGACACTTCGGGGTCTTCGCGCTCGATCAGGCGCGGGCCGCGCTGCACGATGGTGACTTCGCTGCCGAAGCGGCGGAACATCTGGCCGAACTCCAGCCCGATGTAGCTGCCGCCCACCACCAGCAGGTGGCGCGGCAACTGGTCCACGCGCATCATGCCGGTATTGGTCAGGTAGTCCACCTGGTCCAGCCCCGGCATGGGCGGGGTGGCCGCGCGCCCGCCGACATTGATGAAGATCTGGGCGGCCCGCAGCACGGCATCGCCCACGCGCACGGTGTCCGGGCTCTCGAAACGGGCATGTCCAAGATAGACGGTGCCCCCTTCCAGCCTGCGCACCCACGCTTCCACGCCCCGGCTGGAGTTGCCGACCACGCCGTCCTTGCGCGCCTTGACGCGCGCCATGTCGACCGTCACCGGTCCGCCGGTGATCACGCCGAAATCGGCGCCGCGCCGCGCCAGATGGGCCGCGTAGGCGCTCGCCACCATGGTCTTGGTGGGGATGCAGCCATTGTTGACGCAGGTGCCGCCAAAGGCCAGGCGCTCGATCACGGCGACTTTGCGGCCGGCCGCGGTCAGGCGCTCGGCCAGCGGCGGGCCAGCCTGGCCGGTGCCAATGATGATGGCGTCGTAGTCGGTGGGCATGGCGAGGCTCCTGTGACTGCAAAGCGTGGTGCGCGGCCCGCGCGCGGGGTCAGAGCATATCCAGCGGGCGCGGGCCGCGCGGCGGCGGGAAGGCGGCATCCAGCGCCGCCAGCTGCTCCGGCGCGAGCCGGCAGGCGAGCGCGCCGTGGTTCTCGCGCAGGCGGTCGCGGTGGCTGGTCTTCGGAATGGCGACGACATCGTCGCGCGCCAGCAGCCAGGCCAGCGCGGCCTGGGCCGGGCTCATGCCGTGCTGCTCGGCAAAGCGCGCCAGGCGCGGGTTGCGCAGCAGCGCCGCCTGCTCGATCGGCGAGTAGGCCATGAGCGGCACATGGTGGCGTCGCAACCACGGCAGCAGGTCCCACTCGATGCCGCGGCGCGCGAGGTTGTAGAGCAGCTGGTTGACTGCTACCCGGTCGCCGCCAGGCACGCGCCACAGCGCTTCCATGTCGCCGAGGTCAAGGTTGCTGACGCCGAAATGACGGATCTTGCCGGCCTGCTGCAGAGCCAGGAAGGCGGCCACGGTTTCCGCCAGCGGCACGCCGCCGCGCCAGTGCAGCAGGTAGAGATCGAGGCGGTCGGTGCCGAGCCGGCGCAGGCTGTGCTCGCAGGCCGCCACCGCCCCCTTGCGCCCGGCGTTGTGCGGGTAGACCTTGCTGACCAGGAAGACCTCGTCGCGGCGCCCCGCAATGGCTTCGCCCACCAGTTCTTCCGAGCGGCCCTCGCCGTACATCTCGGCGGTGTCGATCAGGCGCAGGCCAAGTTCGAGGCCGAGGCGCAGCGTGGCGAGCTCTTCCGCGCGCGCGGCCGGATTCTCGCCCATGTTCCAGGTGCCCATGCCCAGCGCGGGAACGGCTTCGCCGCCGGGAAGATTCACGGTTTTCATGCTGGTATCCGTCGGGGGAGGGGGGGATGGCGCGCGTGCCGTGCAAGGCACGCGCCGCCGCGCGCCTACCCACCCAACACTAGGCAAGGACGGCGCGATGCACAAGGACAGCGGGGCGGGGGCGGCGGCCTGCCGCCGTGCTCAGACCAGGCCGGTCGCGTAGTAGGCCGTTTGCGTGCTGTTCGGGGCTTGCCGGCTCATCCGTGGTGATAGCGGTATTCCTGGGTCAGCCCGCCGTAGCCATAGGTGGCGGCGCGCGCGTCCACCACATGGATATACGACACCGGGTGCACGTTGCCGATCAGCTCGGCCATGGTGTCGAACACTTCGCGCAGGAACTGCGCTTTCTCGGCCTTGGTATTGGTCTCGTCGGTCACGCTGATATCGAGGTGGAAGGCGTTGCGCTTTTGCTCCGACAGCGGCGCGCCGCCGACGATCCAGGCGTCGTGGTCCACGTACTGCACGGCCACGACGATCACCTCCGGTTTCTTGCCGAGCACGCGCTGCGTGATCTCCGCCACGGCGGCGGCGGTGCGGCGGGTGAGGGCGGCGTCGGGTTTGCCGGAAATCTGCAGATTGATGTGGGGCATGGCTGGCTCCTGTTGGTCCGGGTCGGCGGCTGGGGATTCAGCCGCCTGGTGATGCCAGTCTAGGGCTTCCTGTTCAATCGAAAAAACGGGAATTTGCGATACTATCCATCGGAATATACGAAACATGCCGGAGATAGCCATGCGCGTCCTCGAACTCGATCAGCTACGTACCTTCGTGACGGTGGCGGAGGCCGGCAGCCTGTCGGCCGCGGCGCCACGGTTGTTTCTTTCGCAGTCGTCCGTCAGCGAGCAACTGCGCAAGCTGGAGGAGCGCGCCGGCGTGCCGCTGCTGGTGCGCGGCAAGCAAGGTGCCGCGCCCACGCCTGCCGGGCTGCGCTTGCTGGAACACGCACGGCGCATCCTTGCGCTGTCCGAGCTGGCGCTGCAGGATCTGCGCGGGCATACGCTCGACGGTGAACTGCGGCTGGCCGTGACGGACTACTTCCGCCCCGGCGAGATCGCCGGCATGCTGCGCCGGCTGCGCGAGCGCTATCCCTACCTGCGCCTGCACGTGACCGTGATGAAGAGCGGCATGATCGAAGCCGGCGCCGAGACCGACGCCTTCGACATCGGCCTGTCGATGCGCTTTCCCGGCGCGCGCGCGGCCGACAAGACGGGCAAAGGCGAACGGGGCGCGCGCGGCACCGTGCTGCGTCGTGAAACCCTGGCCTGGGTGGCTGCGCCGGGAGAGGCCGAAGGGGCCGAGGGCGCCGGCGCGCCGCTGCCGCTGGTGCTGCTGCCCGATACCTGCTCCCTGCATCAGTACGTGGTGCAGACCTTGTTGCGGCGCCGGCTCGACTACGTCATCGCGCATTCCGCCTCCGGCGTGGCCGGCCTGCAGCTGGCGCTGGCCGCAGGCCTCGGTATTTCCTGCCTGAACGAGTCCGCCATCGGGCCCGGCGTGGCGCGCATCGATGCCGCCACGATCGCCCGTCTCAGGCTGCCTGCGTTGCCGACGGCGGAGTTCTTCCTGCTGCCCGCGCGGGTGGGCGAAGCACCGCTGGTGGGCCAGGTGCGGGCCGCGCTGGCGGAACAATTTGCCTGAGCCCGCGGCGCCGGAGCCCCTCTGTTGCAGGGCGTGATCAAAAAAGAGCTTCATCAGCCGCTTTAATAAAAGATCACCATACTGCGCTTCGTTCCCATTGACATCTGTTGTAAATGAAAATGATAATGCGTCGCATTTGTAGTAAAACTATTACAATTCATTACACATGCGACTTAATCTACGCCCGATCCACGCCGCCGTATTGGGCGCCTTCGTTTCGCAAACCGCCGTGACCGGCACGGCCCTGGCACAGGAAGCCGGCGCCGCCAGCCTGCCGGAGGTGACAGTCAAGGCTGCGGCCGCCAGCGATCCGGGCGTGGGCTACAACCCGCCTTCCACCCGCAGCGCCACCAAGATCGATGCGCCGCTGCGCGATATCCCGCAGACCGTCAACGTGGTGACCGCCGAGGTCATGCGCGACCAGCACGCCACGTCGATCCAGGATGCCCTGAAGAACGTGCCAGGCGTGAGCTTCTCCACCGGCGACGGCCAGCGCGACCAGGTCAGCATCCGTGGCTTCTCGGCCATCGCCGACCAGTTCGTCGACGGCATCCGCGACGATGCGCTGTACTTCCGCGATCTCTCCAACGTAGACCGGATCGAAGTCATCAAGGGACCCGCGGCCGTGCTCTACGGACGCGGCTCGTCGGGTGGCCTGATCAACCGCGTCACCAAGAAGCCCGGCTTCGACGTCACCGATTTCGCGCTTAGCTACGGCTCCTGGCAGAATCGCCGCGCCGAGGCCGACGTAGGCCGCGTGATCAACGACGCTGCCGCATGGCGCATCACCGGCGCGGCGGAGCGGGGCAACAGCTACCGCGACCAGCAGTTCATCGACCGCTTCGCCGTGGCGCCGTCACTGGATCTGCGCCTGGCGCCCGAGACAACCCTGCTGCTGCAGGCCGACTACCTGCAGGACCGCCGCGTGACCGACTTCGGCATCCCGGCCTACCGGGGCCGCCCGGTCAACGTGCCGGCCTCCACTTACTACGGCGCGGCCAATGCGCGCGATGTGGACTACAGCCAGTCGCGCATCTATTCGGGCACCGCCACGCTGGACCACCGCTTCAACGAGCAGTGGTCGCTGCGCAACGCCACGCGCTACTACCACTACACGCTGGACCGCAACAACACGCTGCCGGGCGTGGTCAACGAAGCGCGCCAGACCGTCACGCTCACGCGCTCGAACGTGGCGCGCGCCGAGCGCGGCTGGTTCAATCAGACCGACCTGACGCAGAAGGCTTCGCTGTTCGGCATGAAGCACGAACTGCTGTACGGCGTGGAAGTCGGTCAGCAGAACAAGGACCTTGTCAGCTATTCGTCCGGCACGGTGGCGACCGTAGCGCTGTTCAACCCGGTGCTGCCCACGCTGCCGCTGCAGGGCGGCGCGCTGACCGCCAACAGCCTGGGCACGTTCAAGACGCTCGCCTTCTATGCGCAGGACATGGTGTCCCTGACGGAACACTGGAAGGCGCTGGTCGGCCTGCGCCATGACCGCTTCCAGCAGGAGACGGTCGACCACCGTCCCGGCCAGCCGGGCCTGTCGCGCACCGACAATGCCTGGAGCCCGCGCGCCGGCCTGGTGTGGCAGCCGAGCAAGGCACAGTCCTACTATGTGTCGTGGAGCCGTTCGTTCCAGCCTTCGGGCGAGGCCTTCGCGCTGGCGGCCAACAATGCCGACATCGCGCCGGAAAGCACGCGCAATACCGAAGTGGGCGCCAAGTACGACTGGCTCGATGGCCGCGCCAGCACCACGGTGTCGGTGTTCCGCCTCGAGCGGACCGGCATCAAGGCCACCAACCCGCTCACGCTGCAACTGGTGCCGATCGGCGAGCAGCGCACCGACGGCGTGGAGCTGTCCACCTCGGCGGACCTGTCGCAAGGCTGGCGCGTGCTGGCCGGCTATGCCTACCTCGATGCGCGCGTGACGCAGTCGGTCGCGGTCGACGCCGGCCAGCAGGTGCAAGGCAAGCGCGCCACGCTTACGCCGATGCACAGCGGCAATGTGTGGCTGACCAAGGCGCTCGGCAACGGCTTCGGCGTCGGCGGCGGCCTCAACCTGGTCGGGGCGCGCTTCGCCAATCCGGGCAACACCGTCACGCTGCCCGGCTACGTGACCGCCGACATGATGGCGTGGTACCGCCGCGGCCCGTTCGAAGCCCAGCTCAATCTCTACAACATCTTCAACCAGGGCTATATCGTCTCGGCCCACGGCACCAGCCCCAACCTGAACATGCCGGGCGCGCCGCGCAGCGTGATGGCGACCTTGCGCTATCGCATGTAAGAAAGCGAAAAGGCCTCGCAGCAAGCGAGGCCTTTTCGTATCGACGGTGCCGGAGCAAGGGGCGCGGAAATCGTAGCGGGCATCGCAGGGCCGGTCGCGCGCCGTGCGGCGGATCCATCCGTGCCTCTCAGGTCTCCGACCACTGGCGCAGCAGGTTGTGGTAGCAGCCGACCAGCGAGCGCCGCGCGCCTTCGTCGGCGCCGGTCTGGTTCAGTTTCTGGATGGCATTGTCCATGTCGAACAGCAGCGCACGCTGGCCATCGTCGCGGATCAGGCTCTGGATCCAGAAGAAGCTGGCCACGCGCGTGCCGCGCGTGATGGGGGTGACCTGGTGCAGGCTGGTGGCCGGGTAGACCACCATGTCGCCCGCTTCGAGCTTGACGCTGTGGATGCCGTAGGTGTCTTCCACCTGCAGCTCGCCCCCGTCATAGCTGGCGGGATCGCTGAGGAACAGCGTGGCGGAAATGTCGGTGCGCAGCTTGCGGCCGTTGTGCGGATGGATGCGCACGCTGCCGTCCACGTGGGCGCCGAAGGTCATGCCCTCGCCGTAGCGGTTGAACATCGGCGGGTAGACGATATTGGGCAGCGCCGCGCTGATGAACAGCGGATTGCGCTCCAGCATGGCGAGGATCAGCTGCTGACATTGCAGCGCCACGTCCGAACGCTCGTCGATCTGCTGGTTGAACTTGACGGGGGCGCCGGAATAGCCGGCGGTGACGCGGCCATCGACCCAGGCCTCGCCGGCCGAATCGAGCTGCTGGCGCAGCATGGCGAGCTGCTCGGCGTTGAGGACCTTGGGAATGCAGACAAGCATGGCGATCTCGGCAGGGTGTTGCGCCGGCGCCGGCAGGGGATGCGGCGCCGGGTGGCGTGACTTGGCGTCACGCCACTTTACCTCAGCTTATTGCCTTGGCTGCTTGCCTCGGCTTTACTGGCCCAACTTACATGCGATAGACGAAGGACAGCATGGCGGTGCGGCCCGTACCCGGCACCGAACGGCCACCGTCCGACTGGATCAGCGCATCGTAGTACTTCTTGTCGAAGATGTTGAACAGGTTCAGGCGCACATCGTACTTGGGCTGGTGGTAGGCGATCATGCCGTCCCAGCGCACGTAGCCGCCGACCTGCACGGTGTCGGTATTGTTGGCATAGCGCTGCGACATATAGAAGGCGCCGCCGCCGACTTCCCAGTTCGGCAGGACGGCATAGCTGGTCCAGGCCGTGGCGGTGTGCTTGGGCGTATTGCCCGGGATCTTGCCCTGCGTGCCGGCGGCGATGCCGTTCTCGATCACCGCATTGAGGTAGGTGTAGCCCGCGAAGACCTGCCACTTCGGCGTGATGCGACCCGTGGCGCCAAAGCGGAAGCCGTCCACCTGGATCTTGCCGGTCAGCGCGTAGGTGGTGGCGTCGATCTGGCTGCGCGCGTTGTCCTTGGTGATGCGGAAGATCGCCGAGCTCAGCGACAGATCGCCGCCGGCCAGGTCCCACTTGCCGCCCGCTTCATACGACTTGTTCTTTTCCGGGTCCAGGTTCTGCTGGCCGACGGTGCCGACCAGTTGCTCCAGCGAAGGATTGAACGAGGTGCCATACGACACATAGTAGGACTGTGCCTCGGTCGGCTGCCAGATGCCGCCCAGGCGCACGCTGGTGAAGTTGACGGTCTGGTCCGCATTGGCCAGCGCGGTGTTGCCAAGCGTGTTGGTCGAGTTGACCGAGTTGGTGATGCTGGCCATGTAGCGGTCATAGCGCAGGCCGGCCACCAGTTTCCACTGCTTGGTGAACTCGATCGAGTCGTTGGCGTAGACGGCGACGGTGTTGGCCGAGGCGCCCTGCAGGTTGCCGGTCGACTTCGGCACGTTGCTGGGCGAATCCATATACGTCGGGTTCACCACCGGCTCGCAGGCCACATAGCCGGAAGTGCCGGCCGCCGCCGTGGCCGTTGCCGGCGGGTTCAACGGCACGCCATTGCAGGTGCCGTTGCGATAGAAGTTCTGGTTGTTGTAGCCGTCGTGCCCGAGCTCCACGCCGGTCAGCAGCGTGTGCTTGATGGAGCCGGTTTCGAACTTCGCGGTCAGCTCGGTCTGGTTGAACACCGAGTAGTCGCGGATGCTGCGGTCATGGCTTTGCTGGCGCACGTACAGCGCGGACAGCGGCAGGTTGGTGGTGGTCAGCGGGATGAAGCCGGTGGCGCCGCCCAGCGTGCCGACCGCGTTCGGCGCGGTTTCGCGCGCATCGGTCTCTACATAGTTGAACTGGGTCTGGTTGCGCAGGCGCAGGTTCGGCGAGAACTTGTGATCGATGCCGGCGGACAGCGTTGCGATGTTCTGGCGCGTGTGATCGTTGTTGAAGCCGTAGAAGGTCTTGCGGTCCACATTCACCGGATGACCGTTGATGGCCGGCAGGCCGTAGTCGGGCATGTCCTCGTTGTGCTGCAGCAGCGCGGACAGGGTGATCTCGGTGGAGGTGCCGATGCCGTACTTCCACGACGGCGCAATGCCGAAGTCCATCACGGTCATCGCGTCGCGCGTGCTCGGCGGGCCATCCTGCGCCATGGCGGAGATGCGGAACGCGGAGGTGTCGCCGGTCGGCGTGTTGACGTCGGCGGTGGCGCGCACCAGGCCATTGGTGGTGACCGAGCCCGTCACTTCGGTGGCCGCCTTCAGCGACGGCTTCTTGGTGACCTGGTTGATCACGCCGCCGGTCGATCCACGTCCGAACAGCATCGACGACGGGCCCATCAGCACTTCCACGGAATCCAGCGCATACACGTCGCGATAGTACTGGCCGCGGTCGCGGAAGCCGTCCAGGTAGATGTCGGTGCGCGCGGAGAAACCGTTGAGGTTGATGTTGTTGCCAATCTGCCCGCCCTCGGCGCCGCCGATGGTGATGCCCGGGACGTTACGCAGCGCATCCGCCAGCGAGGTGGCGCCCTGTGCGTCGATCAGTGCCTTGTTGACCACCGTCACCGACTGCGGGACGTCGCGCAGTTCCGCGGGGAGCTTGCTCAGCGACGTCTTGCCCGTGTTGTAGTCGCCGGTGGACCGGTCGCCTTGCACCACCACCTCTTTCAGCGTCGCGGGGCTCTGCGCCGTGGCCGGCTCGGTCGCGGCCGTCTGGGCCAGGGTCACAACGGGAGTGGCGAAGAGCGCGAGCAGTGCGGTCGCGATCGGAGTGCGGCGATTCATGTCGTTTCTCGATTCCGGGTACGGCCGTGGGAGCGATCCGGCGGCTGCGGGAGAGACGTTGCATGCTTTCGGTTCGGCCAACGGCGGGGGCAAATTGGTTGGGCGAGGCGGAATATAAATGCGAATGATTTGCGTTGCAATTCAGCTTGGCTTTTTTATCACAGACATTACAAGCACACGCTGAATGTACTAAGTACAAAACAAAGCAATTACAGATAGTTACAAGGCCTCACATTTATTTCGCAAAGAGCCGCATAAGACGCAAACCGGAAATAAAAAAAGGCCTGTGTGTAACAGGCCTGATACAGACAATTGCCGCCGCCCAGCCGGGCGGCCGAAAATATTTCTTAATCTGCCGTCATATTGGCGGCCTTGGCGATGCGGCCCAGGCGTTCGCGCTCCGACTTGATGAAGGCGACRAAGCTCTCCTGGGAGCCGCCGGCGGGCTCGATGCCGTTGGGAATCAGGCGGTCGCGCGTTTCCTGCGTCTGCATGGCGATGCTCATCTCGGCGTTCAGCTTCTTCAGGATGGCGGGGTCGGTGCCCTTGGGTGCGAAGATGCCCGCCCAGTGGCCGATGCGCACTTCCGGCATGCCCTGCTCGGCGGTGGTCGGGATATTGGGTGCCGCGCTCATGCGCTTGTCCCAGGTTGCGCCGAGCGCCTTGAGCTTGCCCGCCTTGATGTTGGGCAGCACCACCACGCTGGCTTCCGAGGTGGCAGCCACCTGCCCGCCGATCACGGCGGTGATGCTTTCCGAGCCGCTCTTGTACGGTACCACCGTCAGCACCGCGCCTTTTTCCTTGAGCATCTCCTCGACGAAGTGCGGCGTGCTGCCGCTGCCCGCAGTGGCGAAGTTGGCGCCCGCGGCGCCCTGTTTCTTGGAGTACTCGACCAGTTCCTTCAGGTTGTTCACCGGCAGCGAGGGCGAAGCGACGATCACCGACGGGCTCACCGCGACCAGCGACACGGGGATCAGGTCGTCTTGCGCGTAAGGCATCTTGCTGCGGATCAGGCCGTTGGTGACGGTGCCCACGGCGCCAACCAGGAAGGTGTAGCCGTCCGGCTTGGCCTTGGCCACATAGTCCGCGCCCACCACGCCGCCGGCGCCGGGGCGGTTCTCGATTACCACGGCCTGCCCGAGCCGCTTGCCGACCGCATCGGCCGCGGCGCGCGCCACCAGGTCGTTGGCGCCACCGGCGGTGAACGGCACCACGAACTTGATCACGTGGGTGGGCCAGGCGTCGGCGGCGTGCGCGGGCGCGCCGGCGGCGAACAGGGCGCAAAGGGTGGGCAGGGCGAGCGCCAGCGCGCGGCTGGTGGGGGAAATACGCATGGTTGTCTCCATTGGCACTATTGCCACTTTCGGCATCGATAGTTCTGGTTGCCGCGCGCCGTGCTCCTGGTCCGGAGCCGGCACTGCGGCTTGCGAGCGATGATAAACAGCAAAGCTGTCAATTTGCTGAACCCGCCGCAAGGACAGACCCTACTGGCCTTCCGAACTCTGTTGCGCCAGCCAGTGGCGGAAGGCGCGCGCCGCCGCACCCTCGGCGCGGTCCTGGGGCCACACCGCATAGTAGCCACCGCCCAGGCTCGCGCTGGCGTCGCAGGCGCGCACCAGCAGCCCCTGCGCCACGCAGCGGTCGATCATGTGGCRCCATCCCAGCGCGATCCCCTGGCCTTCCATCGCCAGCTGCAGCAGGATCGGATACTGGTTGGCCACCAGCGTGTGCGTCGCGCGCGCGTCGGCCACGCCGTTTTGGGCCAGCCAGACCTGCCACGACATCCACTGTCGCTGGCCATCCTCCAGCATCAGCAAGGTCTCGCCGGGCAGGTCGGCCGGCGCGAGCCGGCGGCCGCCAAGATAGCCCGGCGCGCAGACGGGAAATACCTCCTCGTCATACAGGCGGCGCGAAGCGAGACCCGGCGGCGGGCCCTCGCGCAGGAAATACATGCCGACATCGAACTCCGCGGGCGAGAGCGAGGCCAGGCTGTCGTTGACCAGCAGGCGCAGGTGGATGTCCGGATGAGCGGCGCGGAATCTCGGCAGCCGCGGCGTCAGCCACAGCACGGCCACGCCGGACGAGCATGCAACCGTCAGCTCGCCGTGGCCCTTGCGCTTCATCACGTCCTCGGTGGCCGCGGCGCATGCCGCCAGCAGGCGCTGCACCTCCTCGGCATAGGCCTGGCCGCTGACCGTCAGGCGCAGCGCGCGCGGCTCGCGCACGAAGAGCTTCTTGCCGAGGAAGCGCTCGAGCTGCGCGACCTGCCGGCTGATCGCGCTTTGCGTGAGATGCAGTTCGCTGGCGGCACGGGTGAAGCTGCCATGCCGCATGGCGGACTCGAAGGCGACCAGGCAGGGCAGGGGAGGGAGCGGAGAGATGCGCATGGCGGCAGGCGAGACGGTCCAGCCGCCATGATAGTCCGCGATGCCAGCCGCCCGCGTTGCGCGGGCGCAGGCGGGACACCGGTCAGGCGGGCTGGCGGTGCAGCCGGCCGGCCTGCATCACCAGCGCGAGATGCTCGCCCTGGCCGCACAGCAGACCGATGTCGGCGAGCGGGTTGCCGTCCACGGCGATCAGGTCGGCCAGCGCGCCGGCACGCACGGTGCCGAGCTCGCCCTCGCGCTGCAGGATCGCGGCGGCGACAGAGGTTGCGCTGCGGATCGCCTCGAGGTTGCCGAGCAGTTCGGCGCGGATGCGGAACTCGTCGGACTGGTCGCGGTGCATTTCCCCCAGCAGGTCGGAGCCGAAGCCCATCGGCACGCCGGCCTCCGCGTAGATGGCCAGCGAGTCGCGCCCGGCCTGGCGCACGGTCTCGATCTTGGCGACCGATTCGGCCGGCAGGCCGAGCCGCGCGCCGTCGCGCGCAAGCGACTCGTAGGTGACAAGGGTGGGCACCACGAAGGCGCCATGCTCGCGCATCACGCGCGCGGCCTCGCGGTCGACCAGGTTGCCGTGCTCGATGGTGCGGACTCCGCAGCGCACCGCGCGAGCGATGGCGCGGCCGGTGTAGGCGTGCGCCATCACGTAGGTCTGGGCGGCCTCGGCCTCGGCCACGATGGCGCGGATCTCGTCCTCGCTGTATTGCGTGTTGCCGATCGGGTCGGTGGGCGAGGCCACGCCGCCCGACGCCATGATCTTGATCTGCGTGGCGCCCTTCTGGATCTCCTCGCGCACCGCCAGGCGCACGGCATCCACGCCATCGGCCACACGGGCGATGGCGCCGGCGCGGAAAGCGCAGGAACATGGCTCGAGCACGTCGGCGCGCGGGCGGAAGTCGCCATGCCCGCCGGTCTGCGAGAGCGCCCTGCCCGAAGGGAAGATGCGCGGGCCGGGCACCAGGCCGGTCTCGATGGCTTGCGACAGGCCCCAGTCGGCGCCGCCGGCATCGCGTACGGTGGTGAAGCCGCGCTCGAGCATGGCCTTCATGATCGGCATGGCGCGGAACGCCACCAGCACATTGGGCTGCACCGCGTTCAGGCCAAGGTTGGCGAGCGACGCCAGCACGTGCACATGGCAGTCGATCAGGCCGGGCATCACGGTCTTGCCGGCCAGGTCGATCACCTGCGCGCCGGGCGCGTGGACCGGCGTGGCCGACACCTGGGCGATGCGCTCGCCTTCGATCAGCACGTCGTGGCGTTGCAGGAGCGTGCCGTGGGCGGGGTCGAGGACGTTGCCGCCCCTGAGGAGAATCTGTTTCATGCGATGACGCTCGATCTATGCGGGTTGGGTGGCGCGGCTGGCCTGCGCCGTGCGCAGGTAGGCAGGCTCGCGCACGAAGCGCGTGCCGGCGAGGCTGATGGCGGCGGCGAACATCACGTAGAACGCCGGCGCCATGGTGCTGCCGGTGCTGGCGATCAGCCAGGTGATGATGAACGACGCGAAGCCGCCGAAGATGGTGACCGCCAGGTTGTAGGCGACCGAAAGGCCGGTGGACAGCACCTTGGCGGGGAACAGCTCGGAGAACGCAGCGAGGATCGGACCGGTGTAGGCGGCGATCAGCACGCCGAACACGAGCTGGAACACCAGCAGCGAAGCCAGCCCCGGCGCCTGGTTGATATAGACGAACATCGGGTAGGCCAGCAGCAGGATCAGCAGGGCCGAGCCGGACAGCAGCACGCGCCGCCCGATGCGATCGGCCAGCAGGCCGACCAGCGGCGAGCACACCATGATGGCGAGGCCGCCGACCATGCCCGCGACGAAGCCGGTCGACTGCGGCACATGGAGCACTTTGACCGAGTACGTCGGCATGTAGAACAGCAGCACGTAGGTGCAGACCGTCCACAGGATCACCATCGAGAAGCTGGCCGCGGTCTGGCGCGGGTAGTCGCGCAGCACTTCTGCCAGCGGCGAGTCGGACTTGTCGTCGCTGTCGCGGAACGTCGGGGTCTCGTCGAGATGATGGCGGATGTAGTAGCCGACCGGCCCGATCACGATGCCGAGCAGGAAGGGCAGGCGCCAGCCCCAGCTGTTGAGCGCTTCGGTGCTCAGCGCGGAGGTCACAAAGGTGCCCACTGCCGCGCCCAGCAATACGGCGACGCCGATGCTGGCCTGGATCCAGCTCGAGTAGTAGGCGCGCCGCTCGGCGGGTGCGTACTCGGTCAGGAAGGCGGTGGCGCCGCCCATCTCACCGCCGGCGGAGAAGCCCTGCAGCAGCCGCGCCACCACGATCAGCAGCGGCGCGAAGATGCCGATGTGCTCGTAGGTGGGCGCCAGGCCGATCAGTGTGGTGCCCAGCGCCATCAGCAGGATGGTCAGCGACAGCGCGGCCTTGCGGCCCACGCGGTCGGCGTAGACGCCGAGGATGATGCCGCCGACCGGCCGCATGAAGAAGCCCACGCCGAAGGTGGCGACCGCCAGCAGCAGTGACGAGAGGTCGTTGCCGGTGGGGAAGAAGAGCTTCGCGATGATGACGGCGAAGAAGCTGTAGACGGTGAAATCGAACCACTCGAGACCGTTGCCGATCACGGTGGCGACGATGGCGCGGCGGCGTTGCTGGCCGCTGACGATCGGTGGCGCTTCTGGGCGGGCGCTTGCGTGCATCACTTCCTCCTGGTTGTCGGACTGCGCTGTGCGGACCGCGGGATGCCGGGCCGGCGTGGCAGCGCCGCCCGGCGCGGTCGGGAGATACATCGGCGCACGGCAGGTAGAGCCGATGTTAGGAGCAGCGCGGCCGTGCCGGAAACGAATTCTGCGCATGTCGCCATGCGGGCAGCGCATGGCAGGCGGGGACGCTGCGGGGACGCTGCGGGGACGCTGTGGAGATGCTGTGGGGGTGAGACCAGGGCGTGCGGCGGGAGGACGCGGAAGGAAGAGACGGAAGGAAGAGGCGGAAGGATGCGGAGCCGGCGCCGCCGCGGGCGCCGGCTCCACCGCGGGCGAGACTAGCGCTCGCGCTCCCAGGTCTGGGTGCGGCCAAGCAGGCTGATGCCGATGAAGCCGCGCACGTTGAGCTTGTTGCCGTCGTTCGCCAGCGACAGCTTGGTCTTGTAGACCTTGCCATTCTCAGGGTCGAGGATCTCGCCGCCGCCCCATTCGTTGTCGGCGGTCTTGCGCACGCCGGTGATGATGGTCAGGCCGATGATGGGCTGGTCGTGCCGTGCGTCGGTGCACTTGTCGCACACCTTGGACTTGCCCTCCATGTCGACGAAGCTCTTGACCAGCTTGCCGGTGTAGACGCCGTTGCTCTCGGTGATCTCCACCAGGCCGCGCGGCTTGCCAGTGGCATCGTCGATGGTCTTCCACGAGCCGGCTGGCGAGGCCTGGGCCAGCGCCGCGGCGCTACCCAGCAACGCGCCGGCAAGCACGGCAATGCGCGCCGCCATGACGGCGCCGCGTGCGGCGCGGCGGGGGGCAGTAAAGTGCATCGGGTTCTCCTCTGTTCAAGTTGGTGGACGCGCCAGCGTGGCGCGCTCACGCCAATCTACTGGCGAAGCGCGTCAGCCGCAATCCGAGGGGCGCATTTGCGTACGCACCAAAGCAACCCTGGGAGCCGGCCGCAAACCGGCGCCGTTGCTGGAAGAGGGGATATTTTGTCGTGCAGCAAAACCGACCCCTTCACCGCCCCCGAAGCAATCCTCTAGGCGTTCGTTTCAAGTGAGGGCAGGGCGTTGCGCCGTCACGCATCTGCCCGGGCCGCCTGGTGCGCGCCGCTGCGGTTGAACTCCTGCCCGGCATGGCTCGCGTGTCGAAGCGCGGGACTTCGATCAGTGCGCGGTACTTGCGCGCTCGCGCGCAGCGCAACGACATCGCGGGAACGAACGCGGCGTGGCGCGTCGGCGCGAGTCGGACGAAGGCCGGCAAGCAGAGGAAGCGATGAGCGATCGTGCGGCAGCACCGGTGCATCGCCGCGCCCGTCTCGAGAGGGCATTCGTTCTTCGCGGTGTTCGCGACGATGGCGTACGACGATGCGCGACGCACGCTTCGTGCTGCTCGCATCGCGGTGACGATGCGCCGACCGTTGCGTCGACGCATCACTGTTCGCGCTGCTCGCGGGCACGCGCGGTGCGCGTCGAAGCAAGCAGCGCGCGCGCAGCGCCGAAGCGTCGTGGCGAGACGGCGCGCGCAACGTCGCGACGATGCGCGACGCGTCCGCCGGCGATGCTGCGGAACACGCGCGCGCCAACGCGCGACGTTACGCGTCGCGCTTTCCCAGGAAATTTCCGACTTCCCGGAAAGCCTTTATTCATGCGGGTTCCGGTGATCGCGACGAGAGACGGCGAAGGTGTTGCCGCTGCGTGTTGCCCGCAAGCGCGACGATGCGCGCACGGAAAATTCCGAGTCGCGTCGACGATGACTGCGCGCTCGCGCGGCGCTGTTTTTTTTCGCGGCGCCGAGTTCGTGCCAGGCGATTTTCATGTGCGATGGAACGCGTCGAGAGTGCGTCGCGCAGGTGCGAAGTCGAGGAAGGCGAAGCGCAACGCTGACGATGAAGAAGTTGTCATGCGCGTGCGCAAGTTTTTTTGCACTTTTTTCTTAACATCGCCCAACAAACGAATTATGATTCGCCTTGACAAGAGTCTCACTTCATTGCATGGCTGTGGTTGTAGTTGTGATGGTGGTTGGCAAGATCGATGCTGATCGAACGATGATGTTGGACGCGATGCAGAACGATGAGCGCCACCAGATTCGATGCAATGGAACAGGTAGCTCAGGAGCACTAGAACTTTGACGCAGACCAAGCCGTACTGGTTTTCAAAAACGCGTGCAGTCTCCTTTGGCCCAGTAACGGGATGGGCGAACTACCCCCAAACGAATGCCGACCGCGGTGCGCGTGGCTTAGCCCGCATCGCGGCAGTGCCGGCCGATAACTCTTCAATTCATGCTGCRCGCCGATCCGACGGATGGCGCGGGCAGATCGAATATTCCAGGGCGCGGCAAGCGTCAGAAGCCCGGCTGCGGGCTCCGCTTGGCCACTTTCGCACCGCGCGCCGCGGTGCCCCTGCCACCGAATTCATTAGCGTGCGGACGCCGTGTAGCCGCGCGCCGATGAATCGCTCGCTCGATTGGGGTCGCAGCGCTGTATCGCGCCTCGGGTCGGTCGGGTCGCCAACTTAGGTCATTCGATATTCACTCTCTAGTGAAGGAGTTATCCATGGCAACGACTGCAAAGAAGAAACCGGCGGCCAAGAAGGCCGCCAAGCCTGCCGCCAAGAAGGCAGCAGCCCCGGCCAAGAAGGCCGCAGTGAAGAAGGTCGCCGCCAAGAAGGTCGTGGCGAAGAAGGCTGCGCCGGCTGCTAAGAAGGCTGCACCGGCGAAGAAGGCTGCTGCCAAGAAGGTCGTAGCGAAGAAGGCAGCGCCGGCGAAGAAGGCCGCACCGGCCAAGAAAGCCGCCGCCAAGAAGGTCGTAGCGAAGAAGGCCGCACCGGCCAAGAAAGCTGCCGCCAAGAAGGTCGTAGCGAAGAAGGCCGCACCGGCCAAGAAGGTTGCTGCTAAGAAGGCTGCGCCGGCCAAGAAGGCTGCTGCTGCCAAGAAGGCCGCGCCGGCCAAGAAGGCTGCACCGGCCAAGAAGGCTGCTGCCAAGACGGCCCCGGCCAAGAAGGGTGCTGCCAAGAAGGCTGCGCCTGCCGGCAAGCCTGCCGCGGCCCCTGCCGTTGCACCTGCTGCGGCTGCCAAGACCGCGCTGAACCCGGCCGCGGCATGGCCGTTCCCGACGGGTACCCGTCCGTAAGCGTGCCGTTGTCGACGGCTCTCGCTGGGAATCGCCAAGGCACGCATGGCGTGCCGCACTGACCGGATACTGCGTATCCGGTCCGCAAGACGCTAGTCTTGCCAACCCGCCGATGGTGCAAGCCCGGCGGGTTTTTTCATGGTCGCGCAGCATCGCTGCGGGAGACGGCGCGGGCAAAGAAAAAGGCGCCGTTCCGTGCCGGGAGCGGCGCCTTCGCAAGGCCGGTACGACAATCCTGGGGCCACCGCGGCCAAGGCCGCGCAACGGCGCCGGAAACGTTCCGGGGAGCCCGCTTAGTGGGTCACGCGGGTGGTACCGCCCGAGGACAGCAGGCGCACCCGCTCGCCCGGATGGAAGCCTTCGTCCGCATCCTGCACGATCGCACGCATCTCGCCGTTGTCCAGCCTGACGGTGATCTCCAGGCCACGGCGCTGGCTGATCTTGTTCTCGGCCATGCTGCCCGCGATGCCGCCAAGCACGGCACCCAGTACGCCGGCGGCGACCGAGCCGCCGCCGCCGCCGATGGTGCTGCCGGCGGCGATGCCGCCGATCGCGCCGCCCGCGATGGTGCCGGCGCCGGTCTGGTCACCCTGAATCAGCACTTCACGTATGCTCTCGACCACGCCATAGCGCAGGGTCTGCTCGCGCTGCGCCTGCCCAGGCGTGTAGATGCTGGCGGAGTTCGATTGCGATGCGCAGCCGGCCACCAGCGTGGCGGCGACGGCAAGCGCGAGGGCGCTGGTGCGAATCAGGGTGTGCATAGGATCGATCCCGGAAAAGTGTTACTCGTACCGATAGCCGAAAGCCGCCTCGAAGCGCTGGCCGATTTCGTCGCGCGACAGCTTGTGGTTCTGCGGACCCTGGTGCGCGATCTTGATGGAGCCCATCAGGCTGGCGAGGCGGCCGGTGGTCTCCCAGTCGAAGCCCCGCTCGATGCCGTACAGCAGTCCGCCGCGGAAGGCATCGCCGCAGCCGGTCGGATCGACGACGCGATCCGCTTGCACGGCCGGAATATTGTACTGCTGACCGTTGGCGTGCACGGTGGCGCCCTTCTCGCCGTGGGTGACGATGTAGGCGCGGACCTGCGCGGCAACCTGCTCGCTGGTCCAGCCGGTGCGCGACAGCAGAACCTGGGCTTCGTAGTCATTGACCGTCACGTAGCTGGCGAGTTCAACGAACTGGCGCAGGTCGTCGCCGTTGAACAGGGGCATGGCCTGACCCAGGTCGAAGATGAACGGCACGCCGGCATCGGCGAACTGGCGCGCGTGGTGCAGCATCCCCTCGCGACTGTCGGGGGCGACGATGCCCAGGCCCGGCGGGGTGCCGCCCTTGAGCGCGTCCTGCACGTGCGAGAGCTGCGACTGGCTCATTGCGCCCGGGTGGAAGGCCGTGATCTGGTTGTTGTCCAGGTCGGTGGTGATCATCGCCTGCGCGGTGAAGGTGTCGGGCAGGGTGCGGATGTGCTCGGTGCTGATGCCGAGCGCGCGCAGGTATTGCAGATAGGGCTCGGCATCGGTGCCGACGGTGGCCATGACCACCGGATCGCCGCCCAGCAGCTTGAGCGTGTAGGCGATGTTGCCTGCGCAGCCGCCGTACTCGCGGCGCATGGCCGGGACCAGGAACGACACGTTCAGCATATGGATCTGGTCGGGCAGGATGTGTTCGCGGAAGCGTCCCTCGAACGTCATGATGGTGTCGTAGGCGACGGAGCCACAGATCAGGCTGGACATGCTCTCTCCAAATGCTGGCAAAAATGCGTGATGGCGTACGCCGTCACGATCGCTGGCGGCCGCCGAAAAAAAGGCCACCCATGATACAGGGTGGCCGGGGCCTGCTGGCGGGGCGCTTACTTCAGCGCGGCCAGGGCGGCGTCGTAGTTCGGTTCGTTCTTGATTTCGGACACCAGCTCGCTGTACTTGACGGTGTCGTTCTCGTCCAGCACCACCACCGCGCGCGCGGTGGCGCCGGCCAGCGGGCCGGTCTTGATGTCGACGCCATAGCTGTCCTTGAAGCCGGCGCCGCGCATCAGCGACAGCGTCACCACATTGGCCAGGCCTTCGGCCGTGCAGAAGCGGCCCATGGCGAAGGGCAGGTCGGCCGAGATGGTCAGCACCACCGTGTTGGCCAGGCTGCTGGCGGCCTCGTTGAACTTGCGCGCCGATGCCTGGCACACCGGGGTGTCCAGGCTGGGGACGATGTTGAGCACCTTGCGCTTGCCGGCGAAATCGGCCAGCGCGACGTCCTTCAGGTCCTTGCCGACCAGTGAGAATGCGGGGGCCTTGTCGCCGGCTTGCGGAAACTTGCCGCCGATTTCGATGGCGTTGCCGCCGAGGGTGACGTTGCTCATATGTGCTCCTGTAGCAGAAGGGGGCCGCATGTCGGGGATGCGAGCCGGGGAGGCAAATCGGGGCGCCCGGCACTGGCGGCGGCCCCGGCGGAATTCAGGGGTAGAAGATCAGCACGCGGTAGTTGGCGGCCGCCTGCTGCGTTCGGAATCGTACCCGAACCGGCAGCTCCGTGCCCGCGCGCAAGCCTTGCGTGGCGAAGGCCTTCTGCCCGGGTTCGAGGTAGTCGGCCGG
This sequence comes from Cupriavidus sp. 05N40, assembly GCF_056397305.1. Classification (NCBI taxonomy): domain Bacteria; kingdom Pseudomonadati; phylum Pseudomonadota; class Betaproteobacteria; order Burkholderiales; family Burkholderiaceae; genus Cupriavidus; species Cupriavidus sp. 05N40. The sequence goes on along the minus strand of NZ_JBFTND010000016.1, from coordinate 21,785 downwards.
TTGCAGGACCTTGCGCAGCAGGAGCTGGTCCTGCAGGTCGGTCATCACCAGCTCGATGGCGGGCAGCGCCACGGTGGCGCGGCTCTGGTTGCGCATGGTGACGGCGAGCAGGAAGACGTCGGATTCCTCGTCCTGCTTCTGCAGCTGCGAGCTTTCGATGCGCAGGGCGTCGATGTCGCGCCATGGCGCCACCTCGCAGCCGAGCGGCGCGCACAGCGCCTCGAAGGCGGGACGCAGCGCGGGGAACTGCCCCGACAACTGGCTGCGGGCAAGGAAGGCGATCTGCGCCAGCGCTGCCGCCACCAGCACGCCGATCGCCAGCTTCTGCAGCGTGCGCTTGCGCCTGGCGGGGCCGGGATCGCGCTCGCGCGCATGGCGCAGGAAGTCGGGCGCGAACACCGGCACGTCGGGTACATCCTGGCGCGTCCACTGGCGCACGGCCTGCTCACGGGCGATGGCGGCGGGAATCTCGGGAAAGTCGTCCTGCGCCTCCGCGCGCAGGTAGCCGCTCGCGCTCGGGACGGGCGCAGGTGCTTCGTGCGCGGCGGGCGAGGCTTGCCTGGCAGGCGCTGGCCCGGCGTCGTCCTGCCGTGCGAGAGCCGGCTCGGCGGGCCTCTGCGTGTCGGCGCTGTCCGTGATGTCCGCGGTGTGCGTGGCATCGTCGATGCTGGCTTCCAGGGGCGGCAGCTGCGGCAATTGCGCGGCGACGTCAGGGCTGACCTCGGGCGCGACCTCGGGGCCGACTTCGGGGGTGGCTTCCAGAACGCTGTGCGCGGCAGCCTGCGCCTCGCTTGCGATGTCTTCGGCCGACGCCAGGGATCCGGGGGCGACAGCGGCATCCGGTGCCTGGGCCATTGCCCATGCTCCGGATGCCGCGGGAGGCAGATCGTCCGACAGCGTGCGGGGATCCAGTGCGGGCCAGGGCGTCGCTGCCTCCTGGGCGAGGATTGCCTCGGCAGCGGCTTCGTCGACGTGCGGCTCCGCGGTGGACTGGCTGCTGGCGGTCTCGGTGGTCTCGGTGGTATCGGTGGTTTCAGTGGTCTCGGCGGTACCTGCTGTACCGGCGGCACCGGCCGCATTGACGGTATCGGCGACGTCCTTGACCGCGTCAGCCTCGCCAGGGGTCGCGGGCATGCTGTCGGTGCCGGCGCGCTCGAGGCTTTCGGCATTTTCAGCGCTTTCTGCCACTTCGGCCTGCCCGGCGATCTCCGCGGGCATGGCGTGATCGTCGTAGGCAGCCTGTTCGAGAGGCTGGCCCGGTTCGTCCTCGATCACGCCAGGAACGAAGACTGCGGAGGGCGCATCGTCTTCGGCGCTGGCCGCGCTGGCTTCGCTTGCGGCCTGCCGCCTGGCCATCCCGGCGGCTTCCGCGGCCTGGTCGGCTTCGGCCTGTGTCTGGTACAGCATGATGGTGGGCGCATCGAGCGCCGGCACGTCATAGCCTGGGTCGAAGGGCGGGACGAAGGGCGAGGCGGGGGCGGGCGCGGCGGGAAGCTCGCCGTGCGCGTCGCCCGCTTTCGCCTCTGCTTCGGGATGCGCCGGAGCATGCGCCCGCTTGCGCGGGGCGCGCGGCGCACGCGCATGCGCATGCGCGGCCTCGTGCGGGCTTTCATGGGCGCCCTGGTGATCGTCCTGATGGCCGTCCTGATGGCCATCCTCATGGGTGCTGTCGTGGGCGCCGTCGCGGGCATCCTCGAACGTCTTTTCGTGCGGTGTGCGCGGGGCCCGGCGGCGCGCGCCGGCGTGCGCAGGGGGAGATGCCGGCGCCACTGCTTCCTGGCTGGCTTCCTGCGCGGGTTCCTGCGGAGCGATGGCGACGGGGCTTGGCTCGGGACTTGGCTCGGGACTGGGGACCGCCTCAGGCGCCGGCAGCTCGATCAGGTGTTCGCGCGCATCGAAGACAGTGTCGCACTGGCCGCAGCGCACCAGCCCCTGGCGCAGGCGCAGCTGGTCTGCTACCAGCCGGAAAGCGGTGCGGCAAGCCGGACAACGCGTGACGAGCTTGGCTGCGGCCATCGGCGGCGCTCAGTGCTTGACGCCGGGGCCTTCGCCGCGGGTGCCGTGCAGGCACACCCAGCCCTCCTCGCTGCGCCAGACCGACATGGCGAGCCAGGGCGCATAGGCGGCGGCGACTTCGTCGGCCTGGCGCTCCAGCACGCCGGACAGCACCAGGCGTCCGCCCGGGCGGACCCGCGCGCTCAGCATGGCGGCCATCAGCTTGAGCGGATTGGACAGGATATTGGCCACCACCAGGTCATAGCTGGCGTCGGAGACGCTCTCCGGCAGCGCGAAGGCGGCTTCCACGCGGTTGCGCTGCGCGTTGTGGCGCGAGGCTTCCACCGCGTTGGGGTCGATATCGATGCCGAGCGTGTCGCCCGCGCCCAGCTTCTTCGCCACGATGGCGAGGATGCCGGAGCCGCAGCCGTAGTCGAGCACCGACTCGCCGGACTTGATGTTCTGTTCCAGCCACTGCATGCACAGTCGCGTGGTGGGATGGCTGCCGGTGCCGAAGGCCAGGCCCGGATCGAGCTCCAGCACCACTGCGTCGGGTTCCGGCGCTTCATGCCAGGATGGCACCACCCAGATGCGCTCGCCGATGCGGATGGGCGTGAACTGGGATTGCGTCAGGCGCACCCAGTCCTGGTCCTCGACCGGGCGCAACTCGTAGGGGGGCACCTCACCGGCGCCTAGCGCGTTGGCGGCGGCGGCCACCACCAGCGCGGGATCGGTGACGTCGTCGAACAGCGCCACCACGCGCGAGCGGTTCCATGCCAGGCGGGTGGGTTCCAGCCCGGGCTCGCCGAACAGCGGCTGCTCGTCGGGCGTGTCGGCATCGGCGTCTTCCACCGAGACCGACAGCGCGCCGAGGTCGAACAGCGCGTCAGACCAGGCTTCGGCCTGGTCTTGTGCGATTTCGATCACACATTCCTGAAATGCCACAGGCGATCCTTGTCGATCCGTTGTTGCTTGGCTGCGCCGGGCTTCAGATCTTGCCGCCCTTGGCCACGTTCTTCTGGGCCAGGCGGTGCTCGAGATAGTGGATGCTGGTGCCGCCTTCGACGAAGTTGGCATCGAGCATCAGCTCGCGGTGCAGCGGTACGTTGGTCTGGATGCCGTCCACCACCATTTCCGACAGCGCGATCCGCATGCGGGCGATGGCCTGCTCGCGGGTGGCGCCGTAGGTGATGATCTTGCCGATCATCGAATCATAGTTGGGCGGCACGAAGTAGCCATCATACGCGTGCGAGTCCACCCGCACGCCGGGGCCGCCCGGCATGTGCCAGGCGGTGATGCGGCCCGGCGACGGAGTGAACTTGAACGGATCCTCGGCGTTGATGCGGCATTCGATGGCGTGGCCGCGCAGTTGCACGTCCTTCTGGCGCCAGCGCAGCTTCTCGCCGAAGGCGATGCGGATCTGCTCCTGCACGATGTCGATGCCGGTGATCATCTCCGTGACCGGGTGCTCGACCTGCACGCGCGTGTTCATCTCGATGAAGTAGAACTCGCCGTTCTCGTACAGGAACTCGAAGGTGCCGGCGCCGCGGTAGCCGATTTTCTTGCAGGCCTCGGCGCAGCGGTCGCCGATGCGCTCGATCAGGCGGCGCGGGATGTGGGGTGCCGGCGCCTCCTCGATGACCTTCTGGTGGCGGCGCTGCATGGAGCAGTCGCGCTCGCCCAGCCAGATCGCCTGGCGGTGCTGGTCGGCCAGGATCTGGATCTCGACGTGGCGGGGGTTCTCCAGGAATTTCTCCATGTAGACCTCCGGGTTGCCGAAGGCACGGCCGGCTTCCTCGCGCGTCATGTTGACCGCGTTGACCAGGGCCGCCTCGGTGTGCACCACGCGCATGCCGCGTCCGCCGCCACCGCCAGCCGCCTTGATGATGACCGGATAGCCGACGCTGCGGGCAGTCGCCAGGATTTCCTTCGGGTCTTCCGGCAGCGCGCCTTCGGAGCCCGGCACGCAGGGCACGCCGGACTTGATCATGGCTTGCTTGGCCGAGACCTTGTCGCCCATCAGGCGGATGTTCTCGGAGCTCGGGCCGATGAAGACGAAGCCGGATTTTTCCACGCGCTCGGCGAAGTCGGCGTTTTCCGACAGGAAGCCGTAGCCCGGATGGATGGCTTGCGAGTCAGTCACCTCGGCGGCCGAGATGATGGCCGGCATGTTGAGGTAGGACAACGGCGAAGGCGCCGGGCCGATGCACACGGCTTCGTCGGCCAGCTTGACGTATTTGGCTTCCTTGTCGGCTTCCGAATACACCACGACGGTCTTGATGCCGAGTTCGCGGCAGGCGCGCTGGATGCGAAGGGCGATTTCACCGCGGTTCGCGATCAGAATTTTTTCAAACATAGTCACTCTCTGCGAGGAGAAGGGCAGTCCCACCGCTGCGGATCGTGGCGCCCCCGGCGGCGCGGCCGGTATGGGGGCGGGGGAACTGGCACCGGGACGAGATGCGTCCGGTTCGCCTGCGCCGGCGCGGCCGTTCCGGAATCTCCGGCGCAGGCTGCGGGCGGCGCGGCATGCCGATCAGTATCAGCCGATGATGAAGAGCGGCTGGCCGTATTCGACCGCCTGGCCGTTCTCGACCAGGATTTCCTTGATCACGCCGGCCTTGTCCGATTCGATTTCGTTGAGCAGTTTCATCGCTTCGATGATGCAGACCGTCTGGCCTTCCTTGACGGTGTCGCCCACGTTGACGAAGGCGGCGGCGCCCGGCGACGGCGCCCGGTAGAAGGTGCCGACCATCGGCGAGGTCACGACATGGCCGGACGGCAGTTGTGGCGAAGCGGGCTCGGCGCTGGCGACTGCGGCGGGCGCGGCGGCCGCGGGCGGCAGTGCCTGCATCGGCTGCATGGCCATCGGCGCGGCGATCACCTGGGGCGGTGCCTTGACGATGCGCACCTTGCCTTCGCCTTCGGTGACTTCCAGCTCGGAGATGCCGGACTCGGCCACCAGGTCGATCAGCGTCTTCAGCTTGCGCAGGTCCATCTTCTATCCTCCTGAATCGGGTTGTCCGGCGCGCGCCGCTGTGGCGGCCGCATCCGGGTAAATTTCATGCTTTCATGCGTCCGGCAACCTGCTTGCGTGCACCGCGGTCAGCGGGGCCGGGCAGCGCCAGGGCGCGGTCATCGTCTACGAAATCGAAATCAGCCGGCGGGCTCAGGCCTTGGGCGGCGCCTGTTCAGGCTCCTGCCCGAGGACATAGTCCAGCGCCAGCAGGTAGCCTTGCCAGCCAAGTCCGCAGATCACTCCCACCGCGATATCGGAGAAGAAGGAGTGATGACGGAAGTTCTCGCGGCGATGCACGTTCGACAAATGGACTTCCACGAACGGAATCGCCACCCCGGCCAGCGCGTCGCGCAAGGCTACGCTGGTATGCGTATAGGCGGCCGGGTTGATGATGATGAAGTCGACTCCCTCGTCGCGTGCCGCGTGGATGCGATCCACCAGCGCGCCCTCATGGTTGGACTGGAACGTTGCCAGGGCGAGGCCGGTTTCCCGTGCACGTTGCGCCAGGGCCAGGTCGATGTCGACGAGCTTCGTATGCCCATAGGTTTCCGGCTCGCGCGTACCCAGCAGATTCAGGTTGGGCCCGTGCAGGACCAGCACCTTGCGGTAGCGGGCGGAGCGGCGTTCTGGAGGCGTATCGATCACGGCGGCTCGACCATTTCAACGAAATTGCGCGGAGATTACCGTAGCTTAGAGTGATTTGTCTAGCAGCGCAGACATAGGAAAGCCCGCATGCGGCGCGCTCCCTGAGCATTCTGGCGACRCAGCCGGTACTTTTCACTGCGATGGGCGAATTTCACTCAAATTGCGGGACGATTGATGAAGGTTAGTTTAAATTCACCGCAAATCAAGGATCTTGCCACTATCCGCGCGGCAGGGCGGCGCGYAGCTCATCGGTGGAAACCCTACCCATTTTTCGGTAGGTGACAGTGCCGTCCGGCGCGATCACGACCGTATAGGGCAGGCCGCCGGCCGCGTTGCCGAAGTTTCGCGACAGCTCCGTGCCAGCAAAGCCGGCGACCGCGAGCGGGTACGCAACCGGCACTTTCTTGATGAACTGCTGGATATTGCTGGCAGAATCGATGCCGATGCCGACAAATTCCACCTTGGGGCCCGACACCTCCTTATAGAGCGCGGTCAGGTCCGGCATTTCCTCCACGCAGGGCCCGCACCAGGGTGCCCAGAAATTCACCACCACCGTCTTGCCGCGGAAATCGGCCAGGCTGAGCTTGCCCCCCTGTGGGTCGGGTAGTTCGGTGCGCAGGAACGTCTCCACCGCGGCATCGGACGCAGGCTTGGGCGAGAACACGTAGTGGCTGGCAAGGGCACCGGCCACTGCCGCGGCGACGGCGACGAGCCAGATCCAGAGGCGGCTGCGGCGAACGGGTTGGCTGGAAGAGGTCATGGCAATGGGTGGCGGGTGGCGTCGGAGGTCGGTGAAGTCGTGTGGGCCGGAAGCGAGGCGACGGCCCTCTCTCTATCTATATGACTGGACGATGGCTGTGACGATAGCGGGACCAGCCTGGCGGCCCGGCCAGGGCGTCAGGCGGCGGCGGGCGTGTCCGGCATGTCCGGCACGCTGGCTGCCAGCGCCTGCACCGCGGCCAGGTCGGCTCGGGCCACGCGGCCACCGGCATCGGCCCTTACCGCGCCGCGTTCGTCGTCCGCATCATACAGGGCGATATGAATGCCGACCGGCTGGCCCAGTTCCGCACGGATCTCGCCGGCCAGCACGCGCGCTTCGCGCTGCGCCGGCCACTGGCCTTTCCACAGGAAGCTGAGCGTCTCGACCTCGCCGCGGCCGGCAAAGTGACGCGTTTCGCTGGTATCGAAATCGACACCCGCGTTCAGCAGGTGCAGGGTTAGGTCCTTGGGGCTGTCGCAAAAGCACTGCAGGTACACGTCCGAGTGCTCGGTGGCGGTGCCGTTGAGCACCGCGCCGGCCAGATAGGGCCGGAAGGCGGCCAGGTCGCGCATGGCCAGCAGCGCCAGGCGCCGCAGCAAGGCCAGGATGCGCGGCTGGCTCTCGCCATGGAACAAGGCCTGGTACGCGCGCACTTCCGCCTCCACCATCTCGTTGTCCGGCAGCCACTCGCCCGCCACGCGCACGTCACCCAGCAACTGGCGGGCAGCCTTGCGCTTGGCTGAGGCGTAGTCGGCGCCGTCTTCCGCGATCATGCGGGCGGCGGCCTGGGCGATCTCCTCGCGCAGGCGGATGGGGTCGAGGCTGGGGCGGCGGGACATGGGGGGATCATACCGGAGGGAGTGGCCTGGACTTTTAGAGTTTTTGCCTCTGCAAGGGTTCTGTCCAGGCTGACAAAAGTCAAAGACCGTCGCCCCGGCGGCCAGGCGCGGGGGTGGCCCGCCATACCCCTCAGGTACAATTCGTCTCCATCCCGTAGCAACAGGGGCCAGGCCGCCCAGGCCCGCCCCGAGACCCAAATTCCCATGCATATTCACATCCTCGGCATCTGTGGCACGTTCATGGGCGGCCTGGCCGTGCTGGCCAGGCAGGCTGGCCATCGCGTGACCGGTTGCGACGCCAATGTCTATCCCCCGATGAGCACCCAGCTCGAGGCGCAGGGCATCGACCTGATCGAGGGGTTCGATCCGGGGCAGCTGTCGCTGGCGCCGGACCTGTTCGTGATCGGCAACGTGGTGTCGCGCGGCAATCCGTTGATGGAGGCCATCCTCAACTGCAACCTGCCCTATGTCTCGGGCCCGCAGTGGCTCGGCGAGCATGTGCTGCGTGGCAAGTGGACGCTGGCGGTGGCGGGCACGCACGGCAAGACCACCACCACTTCGATGCTGGCCTGGATACTGGAAGACGCGGGCTACCAGCCCGGTTTCCTGGTCGGCGGGGTGCCGCAGAATTTCGGCGTGTCGGCCCGGGTGACGGAATCGGACTTCTTCGTGATCGAGGCCGATGAATATGACACGGCGTTCTTCGACAAGCGCAGCAAGTTCGTCCACTACCGTCCGCGCACGGCCATCCTGAACAATCTCGAATACGATCACGCTGACATCTTCCCGGATCTTGCAGCGATCGAGACCCAGTTCCATCATCTCGTGCGCACCGTGCCCGAGCAGGGCCGGCTTATCGTGAATGGCCTGGAGGAAAGCCTGGCGCGCGTGCTCGAGCGCGGCTGCTGGAGCGAGACAGAACAGTTCGGCCTGGGCGACTGGCGCGCGGGCGAACCGGCCGAAGCCGCCTTGGGGCCCCAGAGCCAGGACCGCTTCGACGTGTGGTTCGGCGATGCCTTGCAGGGCCGGGTCGAATGGGCGCTGCAGGGCATCCACAACCGCATGAACGCGCTGGCCGCGATCGCCGCGGCGCGCCACGTGGGCGTGCCCCCCGCGCAGGCCATTGACTCGCTGTCGCGCTTCGCCAATGTGAAGCGCCGCATGGAAGTGCGCGGCGTGGTCGGCGGCATCAYGGTCTATGACGACTTCGCCCATCACCCGACCGCCATCCAGACCACGCTGGAGGGCCTGCGCAAGCGCGTCGGCGACGCGCGCATCCTGGCGGTGCTCGAACCGCGTTCCAACACCATGAAGCTGGGCGTGATGAAGGCCCAGTTGCCCGCCAGCCTGGAGGCGGCCGACCTGGTGTTCGGCTACGGCGCGGCCAGCGGCAAGGACGCGCTCGGCTGGGACCTGGCCGATTCGCTGGCACCGCTTGGCGAACGCGCCGCTGCCTTCAGCGACCTGCCTGCGCTGGTGCAGGCGGTGCGCGCCGTCGCGCGCCCGGGCGACCACGTGCTGGTAATGAGCAACGGCGGCTTCGGCGGCGTGCACCAGAAGCTGCTGGACGCCTTCGCCGCCGGCGCAGCGGCCTGAGCGGGGCACGGCATGTTGCTGTACCTGCACGGTTTCCGTTCCTCGCCGCAATCGTTCAAGGCGCGTATGGTCCAGGAGCGCATGCGCGCATGGGGCGTGGGGCGCTACTACGCCTGTCCGGTCCTGAACGTGTCGCCGGCCGCGGCCATCGCCCAGGCCGAGGCCGCTATCGCGGCTTCGCAGGCGGGCGGCGCCCAGCCCCTCACCATCATCGGTTCCTCGCTCGGCGGCTTCTACGCGCGCTGGCTGGCCGAGCGCCACGGCTGCCGCGCGGTGCTGCTCAATCCCGCCACGCATCCGTGGACCGACCTGGAGCATTACCTGGGCGACCAGCCGCTGTGGCACGGCGGCGGCTCGGTGCGGGTGGAGCGCCATCACCTGGACGAACTGCTGGCGCTRCGGGTGGAGCCGGTCACCCGGCCCGAACGCTATTTCCTGCTGGCTGCCACCGGCGACGAAGTGCTGGATTACCGCGAGATGCTGGCCGCCTTTCCCGGCGCGCGCACACGCGTGATCGAGGGCAGCGACCATGGCATCAGCGAATWCGCCGACTACGTCGATGAAGTGCTGGCTTTCTGCGGCTATGGACCGGCCGGCCTGATCGAACCGGAGCCGCTGGCATGAGCGCAGCATGAACGCGGCGCAAGTGCGCCGCTGCGCGTGGCATGCCCATTTGCCCGAAGATCCCGCCATCGACGCCAATCTGCGGCGCTGGGTATGCGCTGAGGGCTCRCTGACGGCCAGGCTGGTGGCCGCCTCGGACCGTTTCCGCGTGCGCCGCCTGGCGCAGCACATGGAGCTGGCCCTGCCCGATGAATGGCAGGCCCTGGGCCTGCCGGCGCAGCGCCGCGCGCTGGCGCGCGAGGTGCTGCTGCTGTGCGACGGCACGCCCGCCATCTTTGCCCACACCGTGGTGAAAGCCGAGCATGCCCGGCGCGACTGGCCCTTCCTGCGCGGCCTGGGCGAACGCCCGCTGGGCGGGGCGCTGTTCGTCGACCCGCGCGTGCGGCGCGAGCCGTTCGCCTTCGCGCGCCTGCGGGCGCATGGTCTTCCTGCCGGACCTGCTGGCGCGCCGCGCGCCGGAGCTTGCCGGCAAGCGGTGAAACAGTCATCGTAGCAAGAACGCCAGCAAGAACGCCAAAAAGAACATCAACAAGAGCATCAACAAAAACGCAAACAAGAACGCAAACAAGAAGAAGAGACCGACATCATGAAATTGCAGGGACGAGTTGCCATCATTACCGGCGCGGCTGCCGGCATCGGCTTTGCCACCGCGCAGCGTTTCGCCGCCGAAGGCGCGATCGTGGTGCTGTGCGACGTGCAGGAAGAGCGCGTGCGCGCCGCGGCCGCGACACTGGCCGCTTCCGGTGCCGRCGCGATGGCATGCAAGGTGGACGTGACGCGCCGTGACGAGGTGGATGCCGCGGTCGCCGCCACGCTGGCCAGGCATGGCCGCATCGACATCCTGGTCAACAACGCGGGCATCACCAAGGATGCGCGCCTGACCAAGATGAGCGAAGCCCAGTTCGACTCGGTCATCGACGTCAACCTCAAGGGCGTATTCAATTGCGCGCAGGCGGTGGCGGACATCATGACCGAGCAAGGGCGCGGTGTGATTCTCAATGCATCCAGCGTGGTCGGTCTCTATGGCAACTTCGGCCAGACCAACTATGCCGCCAGCAAGTTCGGCGTGATCGGCTTTACCAAGACCTGGGCGCGCGAGCTGGGTCCCAAGGGCGTGCGCGTGAACGCGGTGTGCCCGGGCTTCGTGTCCACCGAGATCCTGCAGACGGTGCCGGAGAAGGTGCTGGAGGGCATGAAGTCGTCGTGCTGGCTGCGCCGCCTGGCCGAGCCGGCCGAGATCGCCAGCATCTACACGTTCCTGGCCAGCGACGACGCCAGCTACGTCAACGGTGTGGCGATCGAGGCCAGCGGCGGCATGTCGCTGTAAGGTCCGGGCGTTGCTTTGTCCCGCGCCGGGCTTGTGCACGGCGCGGTGCGGTATCATCTGAGGTCCGGTCGCCGCCTCGCCTGAAGGCGGCCTCGCATCATTTCTCTCCCCGGGCCGTTCCCGAGAGGCGTCACTTAGCGCCAGGGCGCGCTGGTTCGCCAGGGCGGCTCCCGGCATTTCTGAAAGTACCGATCCATGCAGTTGCTGTTCGAAGAAGGCGGCGAGATTCGCGCCGGCACCGTGCTGACCCAGCAGGGCGAGGCTTACCAGGTGGAGTTGCCCGCGGGCAAGCGCACCAAGGTGAAGTCGCGCGATGTGCTGTTGCAGTTTGCGCAGCCCTCGGCGATCGAGCTGGTGCGCCAGACCGCCGAGCTGGTCGGCGAGATCGACCTGGATTTCCTCTGGGAATGCGCGTCGGACGAAGAATTCGGCTTTGCCGACCTGGCCGCCGAGTATTTCGGCGCGGGTGCCGGCGTGGTGCAGCAGGCCGCACTGGCGCAGGCACTGCACGGCAATCCGGTCTATTTCCGCCGCAAGGGACGGGGGCGCTACCAGCGCGCGCCGGAAGACCAGCTCAAGGCGGCCCTGGCCGCGCTCGAGCGCAAGAAGCAGCAGGCCCTGGTCCAGGCCGAGTACGAAACCCAGCTCAAGGCCCTGACCCTGCCCGACGCCTTCCGCGGCAAAGCGCTGCAACTGCTGTTCAAGCCCGACAAGAACAGCCTCGAGTACAAGGCGATGGACGCTGCCTGCACGGCGCTCGGCATGTCGCCGATGCGGCTGATGGTGGCGGTGGGCGGCATCGCCAGCCCGCGCGCGCTGCACGAGGCCAAGTTCCTCTCGGAATGCTTCCCCAAGGGCACCGGCTTCCCCGACGTGGTCGTGCCGGAACCCGCCGGCGAGCTGCCGCGCGCCGACGTGCAGGCGTTCTCGATCGACGACGTCACCACCACCGAGATCGACGATGCGCTGTCGGTCACGCCGCTGGACGGCGGCAAGATCCGCGTCGGCATCCACATCGCCGCGCCGGGCCTGGGTATCCGCCGTGGCGAGCCGCTTGACGCGGTGGCGCGCCAGCGCCTGTCCACGGTCTACTTCCCCGGCGACAAGATCACCATGCTGCCCGACGCGGTGGTGGAGCGCTACACGCTGCAGGAAGGGCGCGAATGCCCGGCGTTGTCGCTTTACGTGGACTACGACCCGGCCCTGCAGATGATCCTCGGCAGCCAGACCCGCGCCGAGATGGTCATGATCGCGGCCAACCTGCGCCACAACCTGCTGGAAGACGTGGTGACCGAGGCCGCGCTGACCGACGGCACCGGCGACTACGCGTTCCGCGCCGAGCTGGCCCAGCTCTGGCATTTCTCCGGCTGGCTGCACGACGAGCGCCAGAAGGCGCGCCTGGCCAGCGGCCTGCGCCCGGAATCGCACAATCGCGCGGACTACAACTTCTACCTCGACGATCTGCCCGACGGCGGCGAGCGTGTGCGCATCGAGCAGCGCCGGCGCGGCTCGCCGCTGGACAAGATCGTGGCCGAGCTGATGATCCTGGCCAACAGCACCTGGGGCAAGCTGCTTGCCGACCACGGCGTGCCGGGCATCTACCGCACGCAGAAGGCCTGGGGCATGCACCGCACGCGCATGCAGACGTATCCGGCCCCGCACGAAGGCCTGGGCGTGGCGCAATATGCCTGGAGCACCTCGCCGCTGCGCCGCTATGTCGACCTGGTCAACCAGTGGCAGATCCTGGCGGTGGCCCAGCACGGCGTCACGGCCAAGCTGGTGGCGCCGTTCAAGCCCAAGGACGCTGACCTGCTGGCGGCCGTGGCCGACTTCGAAGGCACTTATGCGGCCTATGCCGACCACCAGTCCACCATGGAACGCTACTGGTGCCTGCGCTGGCTGGGCCAGGAAAAGCGCGAGCGCCTGATGGCCTCGGTGCTCAAGGAAGGCGCGGTGCGCTTTACCGAGATCCCGCTGGTTACGCGGGTGCCGGAGCTGGTCCAGGCTTCGCGCGGCACCCAGGTGCTGCTGGAGATCGGCGCCACCGACGAGATCTCACTCGAGGTATCGTGCCGCGTGCTGGAGGTGTTCGCCGGCGAAGGCGAACTGCCCTCGGAGGAGCTGGAAGGCGATGACGAGGCTGCCGAGGTGTCCGCTGAGGCAGCCGCCGAAGCCGCTGCCGAGGAGGCCGCGGAAGCGGCGGCCGAGGGCGCCGGCGACGCCGCCGCCCGGTCTGCCGATCAGGCCGGCCCGGATGGTCCGGATGGTCCGGAAGACCTGGCAAGCGCCGCCGACGGCGCTTCGTCGGGCGCGCGCGACACCGGCACCGGCGAGGCCGGCTGAGTCCCTCGGAAAAAACGGGGCGCTCCCTTACAATCGCAGTCTGAACCGGGGCTGGTCCGAGAGGACCCCTGCCCCGGCCCGGTTCCGCCTTCCCGACGCCCCATTCCAACCACGCCAGCCATCGTGAAAGCCGTCTTTTCTCCCCGCCAGTGGTGGAACGCCAGCAGCACGATGAGCAAGGCGCTGGCCGTTTCGGTGCTGGCCCATGTCCTGCTGCTGACCGTGCGCGTGGTGGCTCCCGAGGCCTTCGAGATCAAGCGCACCGATGCCGCGCTCGACGTGGTGCTGGTCAACTCCAAATCCGCACAGCGCCCGCAGAACCCGACCGTGCTGGCCCAGGCCAATCTCGACGGCGGCGGCGAGCAGGACCAGCAGCGCGCCACCACGCCGCTGCCGGCCCAGACCAACACCAAGGACGGTGACCTGGTGCGCCAGATGCAGCGCCGCGTGGACCAGCTCGAGCAGGAGCAGCAGCGCCTGCTGACGCAGGCGCGCGAGGCCGCGCCCGCGGTCCACAGCCAGCCGCTCAAGCCCGGCCAGCAGCGCACCGAGACGCCGCTGCGCGGCCAGGACGAGCGTACCTCGCTCGACGAGATGGCCAAGCTCGAGGCCGAGATCGGGCGCAACCTCGAACAATACGCCAAGCGGCCCAAGCGTTACCAGCTCACCGCCACCAGCGCGCAGGAGGTGGAATACGCGCAGTACTACGACCGCCTGCGCCAGAGGATCGAGGCGCGCGGCACCACCGATTTTCCCCAGCGCAACGGCAAGCCGCTGTACGGCCAGCTGATCCTGGTGATCAACGTCAACCGCCAGGGCAGGCTCGGCTACAACCGCGATGGCTACAACATCGAATCGATCGACGTGGCCAAGAGCTCGGGCGACCCGGCATTGGACCGCCAGGCCGTGGCCATCGTGCGCGCGGCCGCGCCGTTCGGCTCCTTCACCCCGCAGATGCAGGCGCGGCAAGATATTCTCGAAGTGATCTCTACCTTCAAGTTTTCGCGCAACGGCCTGGACATCCGCCTACAGGCCAGATGACGCAAGATGATGTCTACAGAAAACACGCAGATCCCCGCTGATACCGACCGCTATGTGGTGGTTGGCAATCCCATCGCGCACAGCCGTTCGCCGGCCATCCACGCCGCGTTCGCGCAGCAGACCGGCGAGGCCATCTCCTACGAGCGCCTGCTGGCGCCGCTGGACGGCTTTGCCGACACCGTGCGCGCGTTCTTCGCCGGCGGCGGCCACGGCCTGAACGTGACGGTGCCGTTCAAGCTCGAGGCCTACGACCTGGCCGACCGTCTCACGCCGCGCGCGGAGAGCGCCGGCGCGGTCAACACCATGTGGATCGAGGATGGCCTGATCCACGGCGACAACACCGACGGCGTCGGCCTCACGCGTGACATCGAGATCAATCTCGACACGCTGCTCGAAGGCCGCCGCATCCTGCTTCTGGGCGCCGGCGGCGCGGCCATGGGCGCCATGCTGCCGCTGGTGATGTGCCGGCCGGACCGGATCGTGGTGGCCAACCGCACGCCGGAGCGCGCCAGCTTTATCCTCGAAGACGTGGCGCAGCAGGCCGACGAATACGGCGTGGAACTGTGGGGCGGCGGCTTCGACGCGCTGGCCGCGCTGACGGGCGACGACGCCTGCGACGTGGTCATCAACGCCACCAGCAGCAGCCTGCAGGGCGAATTGCCGCCGGTGCCGGCGGAACTGCTGGGCAAGGATGTGCTGGCCTACGACATGATGTACGGCGCCGAGCCCACCGTATTCCTGAAGTTCGCCGCGCAAAGCGGCGCGCGCACCAGCGACGGGCTGGGCATGCTGGTCGAGCAGGCCGCCGAGGCCTTCTACAACTGGCGCGGCGTGCGACCCGCCACTGCGCCCGTGCTGGCGAAGCTGCGCGCGGAGCTGCAGGCCGAAGCGGCACGCTGAGCGCAGCAGGCTGCCGCCCGCAACCACCATGGCAGAGCTCAGGCGCACCGCCCGCTCCAGCGCCGCGCCGCGCAGCGGTGGCTTCAATCCACTGCGCTGGCTGGCCTACCTGATCGGTATCCTGGTGGCCGGCGTGCTGGCCATGCAGGTCTATTTCTTCCTGCAGATCGCGGCCTGGCAGTACGTCGATCCGTCTGCCACCTCGTTCATGCGGGCCGAACGCTGGCGCCTGTGCGGCTTCAACTTCTGGAGCTGCCAGGTGGACCGGCGCTGGGTCGGCTACGACGAGATCTCGCGCAACCTCAAGCGCGCGGTGATCGCCAGCGAGGACGCCGACTTCGTCAACCATCCCGGCTACGAACTCGACGCCATGCTCGATGCCTGGGAGCGCAACAAGAAGCGCGGGCATATCGTGCGGGGCGGGTCCACCATCACCCAGCAGCTGGCCAAGAATCTCTTTCTCTCGTCCGAGCAGCACTACCTGCGCAAGGGGCAGGAGCTGGCCATTACCTGGATGCTGGAATTCTGGCTGGACAAGCAGCGCATCTTCGAGATCTACCTGAACTCGGTGGAGTGGGGCGAGGGCGTATTCGGCGCCGAGGCCGCCGCCCAGCACTACTTCARGACCAGCGCGGCGAAGCTCAACGTGGGCCAGGCGGCGCGCCTGGCCGCCGCGCTGCCGGCGCCGAAGTGCTTCGACAAGAAGCAGTACTGCGCCAATGTGCGGGTCAACTTCAAGGTCAAGGCCAACATCATCGCGCGCCGCATGGGCGCGGCCACGCTGCCGGACTGAGCGTCCCTTCACGCCGGGCGCGGTCTTTCAGAGGCGTGATCGGAATGAAGCGAAGCGGTCCTGGCCAGGCGCGCGGCCGCACACAGTGCAAACCGGCACGGCAAGGCCGCGCAACGACGCCAGGATCTGTTCGATTGCGCCGTTCAGCTGAGCCAGCCCTTGCGGCGGAAGTAGATCAGCGGCACCGCCGCCGACACCGCCATCAGCGCGATCGCCCACGGATAGCCGGCGACCCAGTCCAGCTCCGGCATCAGCTTGAAGTTCATGCCGTAGATGCTGGCGATCAGCGTGGGCGGCATCAGCGCGACCGACACCACCGAGAACAGCTTGATGATCTTGTTCTGGTTGATGTTGATGAAACCGACCGTGGCATCCATCAGGAAGTTGATCTTGTCGAACAGGAACGCGGTGTGGTTCTCGATCGAGTCGATATCGCGCAGGATCTGGCGCGCTTCGTCCTGCTGCTCGGCCGACAGCAGCTGGCTGCGCATCAGGAAGGAGACCGCGCGGCGCGTGTCCATGACGTTGCGGCGGATGCGGCCGTTCAGGTCTTCCTCGCGGGCGATGGTTTCCAGCACGTCGGCCGCGGCGGCGTCGGTCACGTTCTCGGCCAGCACGCGCTTGCTGGCTTCCTCGAGCCGCTCGTAGACTTCCTCGATGGAGTCGGCCGAATATTCCGCGTCGGTGGCGTACAGATCCATCAGCACGTCCTTGGCGTTGCGCACCGAGCCCGGACGCATGCGCGCGCGCAGGCGCACCAGCCGGAACACCGGCAGGTCTTCGTCGTGGATGGAGAACAGCACGTCGCGCGTGAGCACGAAGGCCACGCGCACGTTGCGCGAGATGTCTTCCTCGTCGAGCAGGAAGTCGGTGCGGATATGGATGTTCTCGTCCTCGCCTTCGAAGTAGCGGGCCGAGGCTTCCAGGTCGCCCAGGTCTTCGAGTTCGGGCAGGGCTACGCCGTACGCTTCCTTGATCCAGGCGAGTTCCTCGTCATCAGGGCTGATGACGTCGATCCAGATCGGCTTGTGCTGCAGCAGTTCATTGCGGTCATCGACCTGCTCCTGTGCGAGCCGGCCTTTCTGCAGGACGAACAGGTTGATCATCCCAGGGCTTCCTTGTTGCGTTTGGCGAAGAAACGCGCAGGCGTGGCTTGCCGGGCCCGGAGGCGAACCAGTCCTTCGCGGCGAGGCGACGAAGGCGGAATGCCGCTGGCAAGCGTGATCGCGCTGCGCGTCGCAAAGGCGCGCGCAAGGCGATGGCGTTTGCCGTTCATGGCTGGCAAGCCGGGAGAGGGAAGGTCCGGGACGAGGCGGCGCGCACAGGCGGTGCGCCGGCTGGGACACGGAAAAACGCTCACCCGCAGTATTTTCTGCGGGCAAGTCCGACGAGGCGGTGGAAGCGGCGTGGGCCGGCTCCGGCGGTCGTCGTTACGCAGCCCGCAGTGACATGGCATTCGGTGCAGTCGCAGTCTGGTTGCGGCAACTCGAACACCCGATGCTACTGCCCACGTAGTTTCTCCGGGATTATGATGGCCGCGAGTGTAGCCCAACGAGGGGGGCTTGTTAAGTGAAATCTGGGTGAATGCCGCCGCCGCCGCACGTTGTGCGACGGGTCCGCGCCAGCGCCCCGGATCATCCGGCGCGCGCGCGCACGAGCCGGCGATGCAGCAACGGCACGAGCAGCACGGAGGCCAGCGCGGCGAACATCAGCACGATGGCCGCATAGTCCTGCCAGTGCGGCTGTTCGCCCAGCATCCACATGCCCGAGAACACGCCGACCACCGGGATGAACATCACCGACAGGCTCGACACCACCGGCGGCAGGCTGCGCGCGAGCACGAACCACACCAGGTGGCAGTAGGCGAACACCACCACCGCGTTGTAGGCGATGGCGCCCCATTCCACGGCGTTGGGAAGGCGCCAGCCTTGCTCGAGCAGCAGCGTGCCCAGCAGCAGGAAGGGCAGCGTCACCACCAGCATCCAGAAGGTCAGCACGCCCACCGACATCTCGATCCGGCTGCGCTTCATCAGTTGCGTGCCCAGGCCCCAGCCGGCCGCGGCGCAAAGCATCAGCAGCGTACCGGCCGGGCTGCCGGTCAGGGCGGCGATCTCGCCGGACAGCAGCAATACTGTGCCGGCCAGCGCGCAGGCGATGCCCACCCAGGCCGCGCGGCCGATGCGCTCGCGGTACAGCACCAGGCCCCATACCACGGCCCAGATCGGCATGGTGTAGCCGAGGATGGCGGCGCGCCCGGATGACAGCATCTTGACCGCGCAGATCGCCAGCAGGTGCCAGATCACCATGTTGAACAGGGCGAGCTTGAAGATGGTGGGCCACTGGCCCGCCGGCACCCGCAGCGTCTCGCCGCGCACGCGCAGCGCCACGCCCAGCGCCAGCACGCCGCCGGCCATGCACAGCAGGCGAAAACCCATGGCGGGGAAATGCGCCACGCCGATTTTCATGACGGGCCAGTTGACGCCCCAGGCGATGGTGAGGACGACGAGCAGGATGATGCTGCGGCGGTCGAGAGACATGGCGGGCAGGCGGCTGTGTGCGATGCCGCTCTTTGTATCCGGGAAGAACGGCAGAAGATAGCACGCAGCGGGTAAAATCGCAGGCATCGATCGTTGCCGCGCTGCGCCGGCCCGGCCTCCGGGGCCGCCAGCCAGCCGCCGCGGCACACCCAGAATAGCGAGCATCCCATGACCTTCACCGAGCAGCTGGCCTCAGCCTGGCAGCGCAACGATTCCCTCCTGTGCGTCGGGCTCGATCCCGATCCCGCCAAGCTGCCCCTGTCCATGACGGGCACCGGCGGCGCGATCTTCTCCTTTTGCCGCGAGATCGTCGACGCCACCGCGGACCTGGTGTGCGCCTTCAAGCCGCAGATCGCGTACTTCGCCGCGCAGCGCGCCGAAGACCAACTCGAACAGCTGGTGGCCTATATCCACGATGCCCATCCGGGCATCCCCGTGATCCTGGACGCCAAGCGCGGCGATATCGGCTCGACCGCGCAGCAGTACGCCATCGAAGCCTTCGAGCGCTACCGGGCCGACGCCGTCACGGTGAACCCGTACATGGGCCTGGATTCACTGGAGCCTTACCTGGCCTACGGCGACCGCGGCGTGATCGTGCTGTGTCGCACTTCCAACCCGGGTGGCTCGGACGTGCAGTTCCTGCCGGTGGACGGCAAGCCGGTCTACCAGGTGGTGGCCGAGGCGGCCGCCACGCGCTGGAATACCAACGGGCAGATGGCGCTGGTGGTGGGAGCGACCTTCCCGGCGGAGATCGCCAAGGTACGCGAGATCGTGGGCGACATGCCGCTGCTGATTCCGGGCATCGGCGCCCAGGGCGGCGACATCGAGGCCACCGTCCGTGCCGGGCGCACGGGCGCCGGCGTCGGCATGATGATCAACTCGTCGCGCGCCATCCTCTACGCCAGCCGCGAGAAAGACTTCGCCGCGGCCGCGCGCAATGTCGCGCTGCAGACGCGCGAGACCATCAACCGCTTCCGTTCGGCCTGAGGGCCGGCGCGGCGCTTCAGGCTTCGTTGCGGACCAGTTCGAGCAGGCCGCGAATGGCGTGCTCGGCCGCCTGGCGCCGGATCTGCTGGCGGTCGCCGCGCAGGCGCTGCGTCTCCACCTTGGTGGTAATGCGGTTGCTCCAGCCGAAGCAGACCATGCCGACCGGCTTGTCCGGCGTGCCGCCGTTGGGGCCGGCCACGCCGGTGATCGACAGCGCCACCTGGGCGCGGCTGTTGAGCAGCGCGCCTTCGGCCATGGCGCGGGCAACCTCCTCGCTGACCGCGCCGTGGTCGCGGATCAGCTTGGCTGGCACGCCCAGCATGGTGGTCTTGGCTTCGTTCGAGTAGGTGACGAAGCCGCGCTCGAACCAGCCCGAAGAGCCCGACACATCGGTGATCGCCGCGGCCACCAGGCCGCCGGTGCAGGATTCCGCCGTGGCGAGCAGCAGCGATTTCTCGTTCAGGGAGATGCCGGCCTGGACGGCGAGTTGATCGAGCAAGCGGCTGACGGACATGATGGCGGATTCGGTAGAAATGGTTGCAGGGGAGGCGTGTAGGCCGGCGTAAACCAGTGTGAGGCGGGCCCGCTCAGAGCGAACGCCACAGGGCGAACACCAGCAGCGTGTAGAACGCGGCCATCACGTCGTCGAACATCACGCCAAAGCCCCCGCGCAGGCCCGGACCCTTGAGCGTGCGGTCCAGGTGGCCGATCGGGGCCGGCTTGACGATATCGAACAGGCGGAACCACAGGAAAGCGGCGAGCTGGCCCCAGAAGCCGGTCGGCATGACGAAGAGCAGCACCAGCCAGAACGCCACGATTTCGTCCCACACCATGCTGCCATGATCGTGCACGCCCATGTCGCGCGCGGTGCGGGCGCAGGCCCACAGCCCGAGCAGGAAGCCGCCGCCGATGATCCACAGCCAGGTTTCCGGCTGCACCCACATCGAGATCACCAGGTAGGACAGCCACGCGTAGAGCGTRCCGACCGTGCCGGGGCCGGCGGGCGAAAGCCCGGAGCCGAAGCCCAGTGCGATCAGGTGGGCCGGGTGCGACAACATGAAGCGCGCGGTGGGGCGCAAGACCTTGGCGGCTTGGCCGGCTTCGAGGGTCAGGGCGGGATCGTGCGCGGCGGGCCCGGGCGGGTAGGCGGACATCAAGGGTTGGCTCGTCTGGTTTGGATGGGATTGTCCCGGGCGCCTTGGCCCGGGCGGGGTCTGGCGCCCCGCATGGCAACATCATGACACGGCCGCATGCCGCTTGTCAGGGGGATGCGAAGTGGTCGAAGCTGTTGCCGCTGTATGCGCAGGGATTGCCCTCCCGGTCGACCAGGCGCAGGCCCGGCTCCGGCGTGATGGTGCCGGCGCGCGTTACCTGCAGCCCGAGCCGCGCGCCGATGGCGGCGATCTTCTCGCGGGCGCCCGCGGGCGCGGTGAAGCAGAGTTCGTAGTCGTCGCCGCCGGCCAGCGTGCATTCGCGCTGGAGCGCTTCCGGCTGGTCGGCCAGCACCGCCGAGCGCGGCAGCGCGTCGACGTCGAGCAGGGCGCCGGCTTGCGAACTCGCCAGGATGTGGCCGAGATCGCCGAGCAGGCCGTCGGATATGTCGAGTGCGGCATGCGCCACGCCACGTAGCGCCATGCCCAGTGCGATGCGCGGCGTCGGCATGTCCATGCGCGGGCGGACCTGCGTGAAGTCCGGCTCCGGCAGCAGCCATTCGCCGCGGCAGTCGCCAAGCGCGAGGCGCGCATCGCCGAGCGTGCCGGAAATCCAGATATCGTCGCCGGGGCGTGCGGCATCACGTCGCAGCGCCATGCCGGCAGGCACATCGCCGAACACCGTCAGGCTCAGCGTAAGCGGCCCGCGCGTGGTGTCGCCGCCGATCAGCTCGCAACCGTGGGCGTCGGCCAGCGCCAGCATGCCCGCGGCCAGTTCGGCCAGCCATTCCGGCTGCGCTTCCGGCAACGCCAGCGCCAGCGTAAAGGCGCGCGGCTCGGCCCCCATCGCAGCCAGGTCAGACAGGTTGACCGCCAGCGCCTTGTGGCCCAGCGCACGGGGCGCTACGTCAGGAAAAAAGTGACGCCCGCTTACCAGCATATCGGTGCTGATCGCCAGGTGGTGGCCCGCGCGTGCCTCGATGAGCGCGCAGTCGTCGCCGACGCCGAGCACCGCCTTGCGCGCGGGGCGGGTGAAATAGCGGCGGATGAGGTCGAACTCGGAGAGCGGGGCGCCCGGATTGCTGGAAGCGCTGGAATAAGCTGGCATGGAAAGGGTCGGGCGGGGAGAATCGGCAAGAGCCACGTGAGCGCCTGCAGGTTGCCGGCGCGGGGCTTGTCGATGCCGGTGACGCCCTGCTGTTCAGCGCTGGCGGCATGCGGCATATTGTAC
>NZ_JBFTND010000015.1:0-51645 GCF_056397305.1 Cupriavidus sp. 05N40 | reverse complement strand
GGCAGGCGCAAGCCCCGGCCGAGCCGGCTCCCGGGGCGGCCCCGGCGGCGGCTACGGCCGAGGCGGTGGCCGCCACCGTGGCGCAAGCCGCCGCGCGCAGCGTGCCCACCCTGCTGATCGACAAGCCGCTGCGGTCGGGCCAGCAGATCTACGCCGCCGGCGACGTGGTGATCCTCGACCTGGTCAGCTACGGCGCCGAGGTCATCGCCGAAGGCAACATCCATATCTATGCCCCGCTGCGCGGCCGCGCGCTGGCGGGCGTCAAGGGCGACGCGCAGGCGCGCATCTTCTGCACCTGCCTGGAGCCCGAACTGCTTTCCATCGCCGGCATCTACCGCACCGGCGAACTGTCCTTGCCCGCCGATGTGCTGGGCAAGCCCGCCCAGGTAAGGCTGGCCGGGGAAAAACTGATCCTCGAACCGCTMCGGATGAAGTAACACCGCCGCAGAGCACCGACCACAGCAGCGCAAGCTTCAACCATTACTGGATCCAAGAGCCATGGCAAAAATCATCGTTGTGACCTCCGGCAAGGGGGGCGTAGGCAAGACCACCACCAGCGCCAGCTTCTCTGCCGGCCTGGCCCTGCGTGGCCACAAGACTGCCGTGATCGAYTTCGACGTCGGCCTGCGCAACCTAGACCTGATCATGGGKTGCGAGCGCCGCGTGGTCTACGACCTGRTCAACGTSGTACAGGGCGAAGCCAACCTGAACCAGGCCCTGATCAAGGACAAGAAGTGCGAGAACCTGTTCATCCTGCCGGCCTCGCAGACGCGTGACAAGGACGCCCTGACCAAGGAAGGCGTGGAGAAGGTCATCAACGGCCTGATCGACATGGGCTTCGAGTTCATCGTGTGCGACTCGCCCGCCGGCATCGAGTCGGGCGCCCTGCTGGCCATGTATTTCGCCGACGAAGCGCTGGTCGTGACCAATCCGGAAGTCTCCTCGGTGCGAGACTCTGACCGCATCCTCGGCATCCTGGCCTCGAAGACCAAGCGCGCCAGCGAAGGCGGCGAGCCGATCAAGGAACACCTGCTGATCACGCGCTACAACCCGAAGCGCGTGCATGGCGGCGAAATGCTGTCGCTGACCGATATCCAGGAGATCCTGCGCATCAAGCTGATCGGCGTGGTGCCGGAATCGGAAGCGGTGCTGCATGCGYCCAACCAGGGCACGCCGGCCATCCACCTGGAAGGCAGCGACGTGGCCGACGCCTATGGCGACGTGGTCGACCGCTTCCTCGGCAAGGACAAGCCGATGCGTTTCACCGACTACCAGAAGCCGGGGCTGCTCTCCCGCATCTTCGGCAACAAGTAAGGAGGGCCTGCCATCATGTCGATTCTGTCCTTCCTGCTCGGCGAGAAAAAGAAATCCGCCTCCGTTGCCAAGGAGCGGCTCCAGATCATCCTCGCCCATGAACGCACCGGCCATTCGGCGCCGGCCGACTATCTGCCCGCCCTGCAACGCGAACTGGTCGCGGTGATTTCGAAATACGTGAAAATCAGTGACCAGGACCTGCGCGTGAGCCTGGAGCGCCAGGACAACCTGGAGGTCCTCGAAGTCAAGATCGAGATCCCGCAGGGCTAGGCGAAGCGCCGCTCCGGGGCTTGCGCGCGCCCCTTTGGCGGTAGGGTTGACAGGTAGCGCCAACGTCATGCGGCGACGCACTAAATTGAGAAATTGTCGCGGCGCCACAACGCTTTATGCACCATTTGCAAGTCTGTGGGCGTTCTGCAACGTTGATTAGTGTCTTAATCTTTTCTGTTTTGTTAAATTTTCGCGGCGTTTACACGAAACGTAAACTCGTCCGCCGCCGCGATCCGGCCGCGGACACGACAGAACAGAAAAGGAGCACTATGAAGAAATCAGCCCTGACCCTTGCAATTGGCACGCTGCTGGCCGGCAGCGCGTACGCACAATCCTCCGTCACCCTGTACGGTATCGTTGACCAGAGCATCCGCTACACCAGCAACTCGAACGGCGCCAACGATAACCTGTTCCAGCTGACCAACGGCGCCATCACCAACAGCCGCTGGGGTATCAAGGGCAGCGAAGCCCTGGGTAACAACCTGAAGGCGATCTTCCAGCTGGAAAACGGCTTCGATCCTGATACCGGCCGCGCCAACCAGAGCAACCGCCTGTTCGGCCGTCAAGCCTACGTCGGCCTGGCCGGCGATTTCGGCACCATCAAGCTGGGCCGCCAGTACACCGAAGGCTTTACGCTGTTCGGCGACTTCGACCCGCTGACCATCGGCAACTACACGGGCAACGCCTGGCCGTTCTTCCTGACCAACTTCCGTAACGACAACGTCGTCAGCTACGACGGCAAGTTCGGCGGCCTGAACGTGGGCGCCAGCTACGGCTTCGGTGAAAAGGCAGGCAGCTTCACGACGTCGCAATACTGGGGCACGCGCGCTGCGTACGCCTTCGGTCCGTTCGGTATCGGCGGCGTGTACCAGGAAACCCGCGACGCCAACGGCAACAAGCAGCAAATGTGGGGCGCAGCCGGTAAGTACAGTTTCGGCGCAGCCAAGGTGTTCCTCGGCTACGTTGGCGGCAAGGACCGTACCGGTTCGGTCGACGCCAGCCTGAACGGCGACGCACTCGCTGCCGGCTCCATCAACGCGGTGCCGGCCGGCAACTTCACTGCCAACCCGCGCAAGGACATCATCGGCTACCTCGGCATGACCTATCAGGTCTCCCCGGCGCTGGCGCTGACCGGCGTGTTCTACGGCGATCACGTCAAGGACGTGAACGGCGTTGCCAACAGTTCGGGCAACCGCTACACCGGCGTGCTGCTGGCCGAGTACTCGCTGTCCAAGCGCACCCAGGTCTACGGCACCGTGGACTACAACAAGCTGACCGGCGGCACGAAGACCGAACTGCCGGGCAAGAACAATCAGACCGGCGCAGCTGTCGGTATCCGCCACATTTTCTGATTGCGCTTGATCTGATCGCCTTCACGGGCACGTCCCCGCCCACGCGGGGGCGCTTCAGACCGCAAGAAAGCCCCTTCGGGGGCTTTCTTGCTTTCTACGGCAGCATGGGCAGCTCGATATGCCAGGCGTCGGTTTCCGTGCGCAGCAGGCCGCCGTGGCGCAGCAGCACCCGCTTGCAGAACTGCATGGCACCGGCATCCGCTGCACCGGCACCGCCAGCGTCACCGGCCTCGGCGATGCGCGTCCCGGACAGCCGGCAGACGCCCCCGCAGATGCGCTGGTGCAGCCGCGCCGGCGAGCCCTCGCGGGCGGCATCCAGCGACAGTGCCATCAGCACGCGCAGCAGTTCGGACAGCATGGCAGGGTCGCCATGCACCGCAACCTCCTGCGGCAGCGGCGAGAGCACGATATGCCGGCCGGGCTGTTCCGCGTTCCAGGCCGCCTGCGCCGCCGGGCCCGCCAGCGCATTCCACTCCAGCCGCTCCATGCGGTAGTCATGCTGCAGCTCGCGCAGCAGCCGCGCGAGATCGTCGACCAGGCGCAGCGAGGCCCTGGCGCAGCCGGCGGCCTGCGCGGCGAATTCCCCGGATGTCAGCAGCGGCGGCGCAGCGAGCCTGAGCTCCACGAGCGCCAGGATCGCGCTGTGCGGCGTGCGCAGGTCGTGCGACAGGCCGTGCCGGATGATCTGCCAGGATGCCTGCGCCGCTTCGTCGTACCGGGCCTGCGCGGATTTTGCGGGCGTGCCTCCCGCCCTCCCGGAGACAAGCTCCCCGAGCCGTTCGAGACGGTGCGCGGCCGCCAGCAGGCAGCGCGCCATGCGCACGGCCTCCCGGCCCAGCCAGGCCATCATGCGGCCGCCGGCGTCAGTTCGAGCCGGTAGCCATGCGTGTAGACGGGCAGCAGGCGCAGCCCGTGCTCCGGGGTCAGGCCCAGCTTGCTGCGCACGCGCGACATGTGGGTATCGATGGTGCGCGACAGCGGCGAGATCTCGCGCCCCCACACCGCCGCCACGATATGGTCGCGCGACACGATGCGCCCTTCGTTGCGGAACAGCAGCACGGCGAGGTCGAACTCCTTGGGCGTAAGCCTGAGCGGCGTGGCCCGGTGGACCACCGTGCGCGCGGCGCAATCGAACAGGTAGCCGGCCAGCGCGACGCGCGCGCCACCGCCGCCGGGCTCCGGATAGGCGCGCCGCAGCAGCGACTCGGTGCGCGCCAGCAGCTCGCCGCGCCGCACCGGCTTGAGCATGTAGTCGTCGGCGCCGGTGGCGAGGCCGTCGACGATGTCTTCCTCGGCCGTGCGGCCGGTCACGAACATCACCGGCACGCGGCGGTCCAGGTTGGCCCGCACCCAGGTCAGCACCTCCTTGCCGGAGAGATCGGGCATGTGCCAGTCGAGCAGCAGCAGGTCGAAGTTTTCCTCGCGCAGGCGCAGCAGCATCTCGCGGCTGCGCGAGAAGGTCATGCACTCATGGCCCGCCTCGCCGAGGATCTGCCGGATCAGGGCTGCCTCGGCGGGCTGGTCTTCCAGTGAAGCGATCTTCATTCCCATGGTATTTGGCCGGTCTCGCGTTGTTTCGGGGGGATTTCACCCCGGGGGACGACCCGACGATGCGGGGCTTCCGGAATTAGATGCCCCGGCCGCGCGCGGGCACGTGAGAGTTTTCGCATTCGACGGCGGGCAACGCGCCGGCACATCCGCCGCGCCCCGGGGCGACGCTAAGATTTCCCGCACGGCCTTCGCCGCGCAAGCCCGCGGCGGCGGCCATCACCGCACATCACCACGAGGAGAGGACTGCATGCGAATCGCCGTACTGGAGGACGATCCGGCCCGGGCCATCCTGCTGGAGCAGGCACTCACGCTGAGCGGGCATGATTCGCGGCGCTTTCGCGAGGGCGGCGCGCTGATGCAGGCGCTGCGCAGCGAGCCTTACGCGCTGCTGCTGATGACGTGGGAGATCCCCGGCATCTCGGCGCGGGATGTCCTGCTGTGGGTGCGGCGCACCCTGGGCGAGGAACTGCCGGTGATGCTGCTGAGCGCTCAGGACGGCGATGCGCATATCGCCGACTGCTTTGCGCTCGGCGCCGATGCCGTGCTGCCGGCGCCGGTCCGCCGCGCGGAGCTGGCGGCGCGCGTGCGGGCGCTGCTGCGCCGCGTGCCGGTGGTGCAGGCCCGCAGCGAGTTGACGCTGGGGCCCTACCGCCTGGCGCTGGCCGAGCGGCGCGTCTTCGTCAACGAGCGCCAGGTCAGGCTGGCGCCCAAGGAATTCGAGCTGGCGGCACTGCTGTTCCGGCATGCCGGGCAGTTGCTGCTGCGCCAGACCATCGAGCAGGCCGTGTGGCGGCGTGCGATGCCGCCGGCGTCGCGCACGCTGGACAGCCATCTGTCGCGCGTGCGCACCAAGCTGGCGCTGGAGCCGCGCAATGGCGTGCGGCTGTCATCGGTCTACGCCACCGGCTGCCGGCTCGACCTGGTCGAGCCGGGCTGAGCGGACGCGCCCGGCGGGCGCCCGGGACGGCGCGAGGCGGTCCTGGCCAGTCACGCGGCCGCGGGCGGCACGCGCATGCCGCGCGCCGCGCAACGACGCCAGGACCGGTCGTCCCGATATGGCTGCTTACTCGGCCTTGATGCCGGCTTCCTTCACGATGCGGGCGTTGTCGTCGTACTCAGCGCGGATTGCCGCGGCGAATTGCGCGGCGGTGCCGCCGGTGGGCACCTCGCCGCCCTTGAGCAGGCGCTCGCGCACCTCGGGCTCGGCCAGGGCCTTGTTCAGCTCGGTATTCAGCCTGGCGATGATGGCCGGCGGCGTGTGCGCCGGCGCGAAGATGCCGAAGGTCGAGGTCAGGTTGGCCTTGGGATAGCCCAGCTCGGCCAGTGTCGGCACATTGGCCATCGAGGCGATGCGCTTGGGCGCGCCCACCGCCAGCGCACGCAGGCGGCCAGCCTGCATGTGCTGGGTCAGCACCGGGCTGGCGTTGGTGCTCATCACCTCGAACTGCCCGCCGAGCGCGTCGTTCATCTGCTGGCCCGCGCCCTTGTAGGGAATCAGCGTCAGGTCGGCCTGGGCCCTGGACTTGACCTGCTCCAGCATCACGTGGCCGACCGTGCCGAGGCCGGAGGTGGCCCAGCGCACCGAGCCGGGCCGGGCCTTGGCCTGCGCCAGCAGGTCCTGGAAAGTCTTGCCGGCGAAGCTTTGGGTGGCCACCAGCAGCACCGGCGAGTACATCACGCTCATCACCGGCGCGATATCGCGCTGCGGGTCGTAGTTGACGTGGCCCACGTGCGGGTTGAGCGTGAGCGGGCTGGTCGAGGCGAAGCCCAGCGTGTAGCCGTCCGGCGCGGCCTTGGCCACGGCGTCGATGCCGATGCTGCCGCCGGCGCCGGCCTTGTTCTCCACCACCACCGAGCCGCCCATCTGCGCCGACAGGCGCTCGCCGAGCGCGCGCGCCACGGCGTCGCTGATGCCGCCGGTGGGGTAGGCCACGATCAGGCGGATCGGACGCGAGGGATATGCGTCGGCGGCGCGGGCGGGCACGGCAGACAGGCTCGCCACGGCGGCGGCAAACACGGGCGCGGCGGCCAGCAAGGGAAATCGGCGGGAAACGGACATTGGCGGGGAAACGGCAGGGACGGTAAGAGACGAAGGCGGAGTTTATCCGATCGGGGATGCGTCACCGCCCGTGCCTGGTCCCGCCACCAGGGCACATTCGGGCACCCACGACACGAACAGCTCGTTGGCGCGGTCATAGAGGTGCCACACGGTGCCGCACTCGCGGCAGGTGAAGGTAAGCATGCTGAATGGCACGCCGGCGGCGCTCTGGCTTACCAGCGGCGCGGTGTGCTTGAGCGCCAGGCGCTCGTGCGGCTCGCGGCGGCGCGAATCCGCGGCCAGCGCCAGGCAGTGGCCGCAGGCGGCCCGGGCGGGGCGCGCGGGCGGGGGCCGGGAAGGGAGGGGGGGAGGCACAACAGACGTCATGCCCGCCATGATGCCGCAAAAACGGCGCGCCATTCATCCCGGCGCGTTCACCGCGGCTGCGCGGACGGCGCGCGCTGGCCCAGCCACACGCTGGCCAGCACCAGCAGCGCGCCCGCCATCTGCGCCGCGCTCAAGGTCTGGCCGAGCACCGCGAAGCCGAGCACGGTCGCGCTCACYGGGCTCAGCAGGCCGAGCGCCGACACCGCCGCCGTGGGCAGCCGCCCGATGCCGCGGAACCACAGCGCGTAGCTGATACCGGCGCCGGCGATGCACAGCCACGCGTAGCCCAGCACATTGGGCAGCGTCAGCCGTGCCGGCAGCGTCTCGAACGCCAGTGCGAAGGGCAGCAGGAACAGCGCGCCGGCGGTCAGCTGCCACGCGGTCAGCACCAGCGGCGAGACCGGCGGGCGCCAGCGCTTGGCCAGCACCGTGCCGAGCGCCATCGACACCGCCCCGGCAGCTGCCGCCGCCACGCCCACCGCATCGAGCCTGGCGGCCGGCCCGAGCACCAGCAGGGCCACGCCGCCGATGCCGCCAAACCCCGCCAGCCACGCCGCCAGGTGCGGCCGCGCGCCGAGCAGCAGCCATGCCAGCGCCACCACCAGCAGCGGCTGGATCGCGCCCACGGTGGCCGCCACCCCGCCCGGCAGGCGATAGGCCGCGATAAACAGCATGGCCTGGAACAAGCCGATATTGAGCACGCCCAGCACCGCCGCCTTCCACCACCAGCCGCCGGACGGCAGTTGCCGGCCCCAGGCCAGCATGGCCAGCCCCGCCGGCAGCGCGCGGATGACGCCGGACAGCAGTGGCTGGCCGGGCGGCAGCCACTGGCTGGTGATGAGGTAGGTGCTGCCCCAGACCAGCGGGGCGGAAGCGGTCAGCAGCACGTCGGCCGCGCGTACCCGCCCCTGCCGGGAAATCGCGGCGAGTGCCGGCATGGCAGGCGCCGCGGGGGATGCCGCCTGCGCCGGTGGGACGGGCGGGGCTATCGGAGTGATCGGAGTGATCGGAGTGATCGGAAGGGGCGGTGCGTCGGGCTTCATGCGGCTGGCCTCCGTGGCAACTCTTCTTCACAAGAAGAATCTTGATATCAAGATAAAATCCACTTTACGAAGTGAAAGGCTTGATGTCAAGATTCTTGCCATCCGCATCAATCGCAAATCGCAATACACATCCCATGGCCACCCGCGGCAAACCCAAGGCCACACCCCCTGCCGCGCCTCGCAGCGCCGGCAAGGAAGACGCGCCCGCGCTGCATCCCGCAAGCATGGGCGAGCCGGACCCTGCCGCGGACGGCGACCGCGTCGACCGCATCCTCGCCCAGTGGGCACGCGAGCGCCCCGATCTCGACGCCTCGCCGATGGGCATCATCGGCCGTGTCTGGCGCCTGGCGCGCCATACCGACCGCGCCGTGGAAGCCGCGCTGGCGCCCGTCGGCCTGAACAGCTGGGAGTTCGACGTGCTGGCCACGCTGCGCCGCTCGGGACCGCCCCATGCGCTCTCGCCGGGCGCGCTGATCGACTCGCTGATGATCACCTCGGGCACCATGACCAACCGCATCGACCATCTCGAACGCGCCGGCCTGGTGCGCCGCTGCCCGAATCCGGACGACAGGCGCGGGCTGCTGATCGAGCTGACAGGCGAGGGCCGCGGCCGCATCGACCACGCGGTGGAGGTCCACGTGGCCAACGAGCACCGCCTGCTGGCGCGCCTCACGGCCGCCGAGCGCAAGCAGCTCGCCGGCCTGCTGCGGCGCTGGCTGCAGGGCTTCGAGCCGCCCGGCGAATAGGGTATCCGCCGCATCGGCGCCGGCACTGGCACGAAGCCTGCGATCCACACTGCCCTTTGACCGCATCGCCACCGCTTTCCATCGCCCTCCATCGCTTTCGATCCATTTCACCTTCCCCCCACCGTATTTCCGGAGACACCCGCATGCCCCCGCATTTCCGCCCGCGCGCCAGCGCACCCGCCCTCATGCTCGCCGCCCTCCTCTGCGCCGGTGCCGCGCAGGCCGCGCCGGTCGAGCCGGCCTACCAGTTGTCGCAGCAGGAAAAGCCCGCGCTGATCGCCACGCTCAAGGACCTGGTCTCGATCGAGTCCGGCAGCAAGGACATCGAAGGCCTGGACCGCATCGCCACGCTGATCCGCGACCGGCTCTCGGCCATGGGCGGCGACGCGAAGCTGATCGAGCCCACCGAGGTCTACCGCATGGAAGACACGCCCAAGCAGGTGGGCAAGATGGTGATGGCGCAGTTCAAGGGCACGGGAAAGCGCAACATCATGCTGATCGGCCACATGGACACGGTCTACCTGCGCGGCATGCTGGCGCAGCAGCCGTTCCGCATCGACGGCGAGCGCGCCTACGGCCTGGGCATCGCCGACGACAAGAACGGCGTGGCGGTGATCCTGCACACCGTGGCCATCCTGCAGAAGATGGGCTTCAAGGACTACGGCACCCTGACGGTGCTGATCAACGGCGACGAGGAAATCAGCTCGCCGGGCGCGCGCGCCATGCTGACCAAGATGGGCAGCCAGCAGGACGCGGTGTTCTCGTGCGAGGCCACGCGCGTGACCGGCGACCGCCTGTCGCTGGCCACCAGCGGCATCGGCGCGATCTCGCTGACCGTGCACGGCAAGTCCTCGCACGCCGGCAGCTCGCCCGAGCAGGGCCGCAACGCGCTGTACGAACTCTCCCACCAGATCCTGCAGATGCGCGACCTGTCCAACCCGGACACCGGTCTCAAGGTGAACTGGACGATCTCCTCGGCCGGCTCCAACCGCAACGTGATTCCCGCCATTGCCACGGCGCAGGCCGACGTGCGCGTGCTGCGCACCGCCGACTACGACGGCCTGGAGCGCACGCTGCAGGAGCGCGTCAAGAAGCAACTGATCCACGACACCAAGGTCGAGGTCAAGTTCGAGCGCCGCCGCCCGCCGCTCGAGGTCACCGATGCGGCACGCAAGCTGGCCGCCCACGCGCAAGGCGTGTATGCCGAGATCGGCGAGAAGCTGGCGGTCTACGACACCGCCGAAGGCGGCGGCACCGATGCCGCCTTCGCCGCGGCCGCCACCAAGGCGCCGGTGATCGAGCGCTTCGGCCTGCGCGGCTTCGGCGCGCACTCGAACGACGCCGAATACGTCGACCTCAACTCGGTCACGCCGCGCCTGTACCTGCTGACGCGCATGATCATGGACGTCTCGCAGGACAAGACCGGGAACTGAGCCGGCGCGCCGGTCCACGCGCCGGCCTTGCCGCGGATGCCGGCCCCCGCAAGGGGCTGGCACGTTTCTCGCCTGCATCTCCCGCAGGCAGGAGCGCGGCAGGACAACCGGTGCGGCCGGGGTGCAACCTGCACGACCGGCCCGAATCTCCGCCCGTATCCCCGCGCATGCGCATGCCAGTGTAGGAAGTGCAGCGTGCGCAGTGAAGCCCGCGCTGCGTGGCGTCGGCCACGCAGCGGCCGGCCCGGTGGGAACCGGACCCCGGCCGGCTAGCGTCAGGCCGGTTTCTTGCGCCCGCCCAGGTCGGGCAGGAAGACCGCCAGCAGCCCCAGCAGCGGCAGGAAGGCGCACAGCCGGTAGACGGCCTGGATGCCTTGCGCGTCCGCCAGCGTGCCCAGCACCGCGGCGCCGATGCCGCCCATGCCGAAGGCAAAGCCGAAGAACAGGCCGGACACCATGCCCACCTTGCCGGGGATCAGCTCCTGCGCGAACACCAGGATGGCCGAGAACGCCGAGGCCAGGATAAAGCCGATGATGAACGACAGCACGCCGGTCCAGAACAGGTTGGCATGCGGCAGCATCAGCGTGAACGGCGCCACGCCCAGGATCGACGCCCAGATCACGCGCTTGCGGCCGATGCGGTCGCCGATCGGGCCGCCCAGGATGGTGCCGGCCGCCACCGCGAACAGGAAGGCGAACAGGTAGATCTGCGCGCTCTGGCGCTCCAGGCCGAAGCGCTCCATCAGGTAGAAGGTGTAGTAGGTGTTCAGGCTCGCCATGTAGAAGTACTTGGAGAACACCAGCACCATCAGCACGATCATGGCGCGCACCACGGTGCTGCGCGGCAGCGGCGCGGCGGTGGAGACGGCCTTGCGCTTGCGCGCGGTGTGGGCCAGCTCGCGGCCGTACCAGCCGCCGATCTGCCACAGCACGGCGATCGCCAGCAGCGCGGCCAGCGAGAACCACGCCACGCTGCTCTGCTGGTGCACGATCCACGCCGCCAGCAGCGGCCCGGCCGCGCTGCCGGCATTGCCGCCGACCTGGAAGATCGACTGCGCCAGGCCGTGCTGGCCACCCGAGGCCATGCGCGCCACCCGCGATGATTCCGGGTGGAAGATCGACGAACCCGTGCCCACCAGCGCGGCCGCCACCAGCAGCACGCCGTAAGTGGGCGCCACCGACAGCAGYAACAGGCCGCACAGCGTGAAGCCCATGCCGATCGGCAGCGACTTCGGCTTGGGATGCTTGTCGGTGTACAGGCCGACCACCGGCTGCAGCAGCGACGCCGTGATCTGGTACGTCAGCGTCAGCAGGCCGATCTGCGTGAAACTAAGGTTGAAGCCGCCCTTGAGCATCGGATAGATGGCCAGGATCAGCGACTGGATCATGTCGTTGAGGAAATGCGAAAAGCTGATCGCCGACAGTACGCGGAAACCGGTCCGCTCCGCGGACTGGGTACTGTGTAGAGGCTGCGCCTGGCCCTGCGGCGAGGCGGTCGCGCCGCCTGGCGCGGTGTCGATGCGGCTGCTCATGATGGAATCGGGGGCTGGAAGAAAAACAATACGGGAATCTGGCAGCCATGCTAATTGGCGCGACTGCGCCTGTCCTGCGAGAATAGGGCCGGAACCTTGGAGAAAAGGACATGCCACGTCCCGCCACCGGCCAGCCTCCCCGCCCGCCCCGCGCCGCGTCCCCCGCTCGCCCGCGTACAGGTGGCGCACCGGCCATACCACCCCTCGTCCCGGCCCACGCCGAAGACCGCGCCGACACCTACAGCGCCGCGCCGGCCTACCTGCGCTACGACCGCGGCCCCATGCCCGTCACCGCCATGGCGGCCGACTACCTGCCGAGCCATGTCACCAAGCCGCACCAGCATCCCCACGCGCAGCTGATCCACGCCGTGCACGGCGTGATGGTGGTCGCCACCGCCGAGGGCCAGTGGATCGTCCCGCCCACGCGCGGCATGTGGATGCCTGGCGGCACCGTGCACTGGATCCGCATGGTGGGCCACGTACGCATGCGCACCGCCTATATCCGGCCCGACGCGGCCGCCAACCTGCCCACGCGCTGCACCGTGCTCGGCATCAGCCCGCTGCTGCGGGAACTGATCCTCGCTGCCATCGACATTCCCACCCCCTACGCGGCCGAATCGCGCGATGGCCGCCTGATGCGCCTGCTGCTGGACGAAGTGATGCTGGTGCCCACCCTGCCCCTGCACCTGCCGCGCCCGGCCGATCCCGGCCTGCGCGAGATCTGCGATGCCATCGTCGGCGCGCCGGATACGGCGCTCACGCTGGCGGAATGGGGCGGGCGGCTGGGCCTCGACCCCAAGACCATCCAGCGCAAGTTCGCGCGCGAGACCGGGATGACGTTCGGGCAATGGCGGCAGCAGGCCCGGCTGCTGGCGGCGCTGGAGGGGCTGGCCGCAGGGGCCAAGGTGGTGGATGTGGCGCTGGACCTGGGCTATGACAGCCCGAGCGCGTTCTCGACGATGTTCCGCAAGCAGTTCGGCGTGCCACCGAGCACCTTCTTCAGATAGGCGGCTGCGGTTGCGGTTGCGGCTGCGGCTGCGGTTGCGGTTGCGGTTGCGGTTGCGGTTGCGGTTGCGGTTGCGGTTGCGGTTGCGGTTGCGGTTGCGGTTGCGGTTGCGGCTGTGCTCCCGGCGGCCGCTGATGCAGGTACGGCCGTTAATTGCGAAATTGGCCGAAACCGGTCAAAGCTCGCGCGGCGCAATGCCGCCGGGATGCCAGCCCAGGCCGGGCCGGGCCGCTACCGATACCGACACCGATACCGCGCCCCGACCAGCGCCCCGGCACCGGACATGCCGCCGTCAGGCCAGATACCGCTCCACCAGCCGSGTCCAGTACGCCGCGCCGACSGTCAGRTTCTCGTCGTTGAAGTCGTAGCCGGCGTTRTGCAGCAGCGGCTGCCCCACGCCATTGCCCATGCGCACGAAGCAGCCCGGGCGCTGCTGCAGGAAATAGGCAAAGTCCTCGCTGCCGGCGATCTGCGGGAAGTGCCCCACCACCTTGTCCGGGCCGACCAGTTCCTCGGCGACCTGGCGCGCGAACTCGGTCTCGCGCTCGCTGTTGACCAGTACCGGGTAGCCGCGGATGTAGTCAATCTCCACGGTGGCGCCGTAGCCGTCCACGTGGGAGGTCACCAGTTTGGTGATGCGCGCCTCCAGAGTGYGGCGCACGTCCGGGCTGAAGGAGCGCACGCTCAGTTCCAGCTTGGCGCTTTCGGGGATCACGTTGGGCGCGTGGCCGGCGTGCAGCGTGCCGATGGTGACCACCGCGGTTTCGTTCGGGTCGATATTGCGCGCCACGATGCTCTGCAGCGCCATCACCAGGCTGCCGGCCACCAGGATCGGGTCGATCGCCTGGTGCGGGCGCGCGGCATGGCCGCCCTTGCCGCGGATGGTGATGGAGACCGTATCGCAGGCGGCCATGAAGGGGCCGGTGCGGAACATGAAGGTGCCGGCCTCCACGCCCGGGTGGTTGTGCAGGCCGAAGATCGCATCGCACGGAAAGCGCTCGAACAGGCCGTCGGCCAGCATGCGCTCGGCGCCGCCGCCCGCGCCGATCTCCTCGGCGGGCTGGAAGATCAGGTGCACGGTGCCGTTGAAGTTGCGCGTGCGCGCCAGTTGGCGCGCCGCGCCCAGCAGCACGGTGGTGTGGCCGTCGTGCCCGCACGCGTGCATCTTGCCGGCGTTGAGGCTCGCATAAGGCAGGCCGGTGCGCTCGTGGATGGGCAGCGCATCCATGTCGGCGCGCACGCCGACGGTGCGCGGGCTGTCGCCCTGGCGCAGGCGGCCGACCACGCCGGTGCCGCCCACATGGCGCGTCACCTCGTAGCCCCAGCCCTCGAGCTGGCTGGCGACCAGTTCGGCGGTGCGCACTTCGTCGAAGGCGAGTTCCGGATGCTGGTGGATGGTGTGACGGATGGCTTCCAGCTCGGCGCGGCTGTCGGCCGTATCGGCCAGCTCGCACAAGCGCGCAAGGCGGAAGGCAAAAGGCTTGAGAGAAGGACTTGCGGGGGAGTCTGAAAGCAACGACTCCATCAATTCGGGGGCGTGTTCTGACATGGCAGTGCTCGTTTTTTCTAAGCGTATAGAAAACAGTATTTCACGCTAAGCACTGAGCGCAAACGGTTTAACCCTTTGTAGCGAAATCGGGCAACAAGTGTTGCGAACGGGGGACGGTCCGCGCACGCCGGGATCACAGGGGGAACTCGACGCGGCGACGGGGATCACAGTCCCCCGCCTTCTGCGCGCTTCGCCGCATTCGTGCCGGCAGGTATCGCCCGCGGTACAAGCCGCGTCCGGGCGGAGCCCGGGCGMAAAAAAAAGCGGCCGTTGCCGGCCGCCTTTTCCTCGCACTTCGCGTGACGCTTACCCCTTGGCGTACGCCACCACCGCCTGGGTCTGCTCGCCCAGCCCGTCGATGCCCAGCCGCATGGTGTCGCCAGCCTTGAGAAAGCGCGGCGGCTTGAAGCCCATGCCCACGCCCGGCGGCGTGCCGGTGCAGATCAGGTCGCCGGGATGCAGCGTCATGAAGCGGCTGACATAGCTCACCAGCGTGGCCAYGTCGAACACCATGGTGGCGGTGCTGCCCTTCTGCACGCGCTCGCCGTTGACGTCCAGCCACAGGCCGAGCGCCTGCGGGTCGGCCACTTCGTCGCGCGTGACCAGCCACGGGCCGACCGGGCAGAAGGTATCGCAGCCCTTGCCCTTGTCCCAGGTGCCGCCGCGTTCGAGCTGGAACTCGCGCTCGGAGACATCGTTGACCACGCAGTAGCCGGCCACGTGGGACAGCGCCTGCTCGCGCGAGACGTCGCGCGCGGCCGTGCCGATCACCACGCCCAGTTCCACTTCCCAGTCGCTCTTCTCGGAGCCGCGCGGCAGCATCACCGCATCGTCGGGGCCGTTGAGCGAGCTGTTGGCCTTGAGGAAGACGATGGGCTCGGCCGGCAGCGGCATGCCGGCCTCGGCGGCGTGGTCGGCGTAGTTCAGGCCGATGGCCACGATCTTGCCGATGCCGGTCCAGGGCACGCCGAAGCGCCCGCCCTGCACCACCGGCAGCGTGGCCGGGTCCAGCGCGGCCAGCCTGGCCAGCGCCTCGGCCGACAGTTGCTGCGGCCCCACGCCGTCGATCACGCCGGACAGGTCGCGCACGCGGCCTTCCTTGTCGATCAGTCCCGGACGTTCTGCGCCCGGCTTGCCTACACGTACTAGTTTCATCGTTTCCCCTTGGCTTCGGTGGCTAAGCGGTGCGCGGGCTCGGACAGGGTCCGCGCGACCACGGTCAGGACTTCTTTGGCGGTGTTCTCGGAATGCCCGCGCAGCACCTGCGCCAGCCGTGGGCGGCCGGGTTCGCGCAGCGCGGACATGATGGCCTCGTGCTCCTCGTGCGATTCCTGCCAGCGCAGCATATCCGCATTGGCGGCGCCGCGCGCGCGGTGGACCTTGCTCATCAGCATGGCGTAGATGCCGGCCAGCACCGGGTTGGCGGCGCCGTCGATGATGAGCTGGTGGATCTCCTGGTTGGTGCGGAAGTACTCGGTGCGCCGGCCCGCTGCGTGCGCGTCGAGCATGGCCTGGTGCTTGCGCTCCAGGCGCGCCATCGTGGCATCCGACAGCCGCGTCGCGGCGAGTTCGCCGGCGGTGGCCTCGAGCCCGTGCAGCGTCTCGAAGGTGGCGCGCAGTTCGTCCAGGTCCAGCGCCGCCACGCGGTAGCCGATGTATTGCCGGTGCAGCACCAGCCCTTCCGACACCAGCACCTTGAGCGCCTCGCGCAGTGGCGTCTTGGAGACATCGAACATCTCGCAGAAGGCGCGCTCGTCGATGCGCGCACCCGGCGGCATCTCCCCTTCTTCGATCATGGTGCGCAGGCGGGCAGCAATTTCGGCCGACATGCCGAGCGTGCGCAGGCGCGTGGATTTAGGCAGCGTTTGAGTCACAGACATCACCGGGATGGGGAACATGCACCACAACAAGGCTATCACACACCGAAATTGTGCGTTTGCATCATAATAAAATCAACGACTTACAAGAGTTGTAATTACAGATTACGTATCCTATACTCCAGCCGGTTGCGCGACACACGAATTCAAACCGCCTCGGAGGTCGTTTCGGAAAGCAGCGGAGCAAGCCCCGGCCACGCGCCGGGCACGCTCGCCGGACGCTTTCCGGAACGACTTCTAAAATTCCTCAAAGGAGACACGCGTCATGCAAACGACAAGCCGGGCCGCGGCGCTAACGGAGACGAAGAGCTCCGTGCGCTGGAAGATTTTCCTGATGATGCTGTTCCTCATCGCCATCAACTACATCGACCGCGCGTCGCTGTCGGTGGCGATGCCGCTGATCGCCAAGGAGTTCGACCTCAGCCCCACCATGCAGGGCCTGATCCTCAGCTCCTTCTTCTGGACCTACGCGCTCATGCAGATCCCCGGCGGCATGCTGGCGGACAAGTACAAGCCGCGCATCGTGATCGCCATCGCCACCGTGTTCTGGGGCCTGTCCCAGGCGGCCGCGGCGTTCTGCACCAGTGCCACCTCGCTGCTGCTGACCCGCCTGGGCCTGGGCGCGGCCGAAGCGCCGATCTACCCGGCCGGCGGCAAGCTCAACGCGATCTGGATGACGCAGAACGAACGCGGCCGCGGCGCCACCCTGCTCGACGGCGGCGCGCCGCTGGGCGCCGCGCTCGGTGCCGTCATCATCACGTGGCTGATCACCGTGCTTGGCTCGTGGCGGCTGTCCTTCATCGTGGCCGGCGTAGGCACCGTGCTGGCCGGCCTGTGGGCTTGGCACTACGTGCGCAACTCGCCGCGCGAGCATCGTGGCGTCAATGAACTGGAAGCGCGCTATATCGAGGAGGCCCAGGCCGCCGAACATCGCGCCGAGCCGGCCAACCTGTCGGGCCGTTCGCTGGACTTCTTCAAGTACCGCTCCGTGTGGTGCATGGCGATCGGCTGGATGTGCTTCAACAGCGTGTTCTACGGCCTGCTGACCTGGATGCCGAACTACCTGAACAAGGTGCACGGCTTCGACATCAAGCAGATGGGCGGCGCCAGCTTCATCATCTTCTTCTCGGGCTTCGTCGGCGAGCTGGTCGGCGGCTGGATCGCCGACAAGTGGAAAGCCGCGGGCGGCAGGCCCAACCGCGTGATGCGCACGCTGTTCGGCATCGCCGCGGTGGTCGCCACGGTCTCGATCTTCTCCGTGGCCTACGTGAAGGACCCGGTCGTCGTCGTGGCGCTGCTCTCCTCCACCCTGTTCTTCCTGCGCTGGTGCGGCCTGTTCTGGTGCATCCCGTCGATCCTGGGCACCCGCGACAAGGTGGGCGTGCTGGGCGGCATCATGAACCTGGGCGGCAATATCGGCGGCATCTCCGTGCCCATCATCGTCGGCATGATCGTGCAGTTCACCGGCTCCTACTTCCTGGCGCTGATGTTCTTCGCCGCCGCCGGCGTGGGCCTGCTGCTGTCGTCCACCGCGATCGACTACGAGAAGAAGCTGCCGGTCTGAGCAGCGCGCCCGCCATCCATCCACGATAACGAGCTTGGCCCGGCGCGCCGCATCGACGCGCGCCAGGGCCGCGCCAACTCCTGAAGCGAAAACCCGACATGACCAAACGTACCCTGCTCGGCATGCTCACGCCGTCCTCCAACACGGCGCTCGAACCCATCACCAGCGCGATGGTGAGCGGCCTGCCCAACGTCAGCGCGCATTTCTCGCGCTTCACCGTCACCGAGATCTCGCTGCGCGACCAGGCGCTGGGCCAGTTCGATCTCGACAAGATCATCGGCGCGGCCAGGCTGCTGGCGGACGCGCGCGTCGACGTGATCGCCTGGAACGGCACCTCGTCCGGCTGGCTCGGCTTCGACAAGGACGAAGCGCTGTGCCGCCAGATCACCGAAGCCACCGGCATCCCCGCCACCACCTCGGTGCTGGCGCTCAACGAAATCCTGAAGAAGACCGGCGCGCAGGACTTTGGCCTGGTCACGCCGTATCTCGACGACGTGCAGCAGCGCATCAGGCAGAACTACGAGCGCCACGGACTGCGCTGCACCGCCGAGCGGCACCTGGACCTGCACGTGAACTACAGCTTCGCCGAGGTCGAGGAGGACACCATCCGCCGCATGGTGCGCGAAGTGGCGCAGCACAAGCCCGCYGCCATCACCACGTTCTGCACCAATCTGCGCGCCGCGCACCTGGCGCAGGAACTGGAAGCCGAGACCGGCATCCCCGTCTACGACACCATCTCCACCGTCGTGTGGAAATCGCTGCGGCTGGCCGGCGTGGATACGCGCGAGCTGCGCGGATGGGGTCGCCTGTTCGCCGAAGTCCAGTAAGACAGGAGAAACCATGGAAACCGCACTCGACCTGGTCATCCGCAACGCCGACGTGGTCACGGCCGCCGACCGCTTCACCTGCGACATCGGCGTGCGCGACGGCCGCATCGCCATGCTCGGCAGCGGCCTGCCGCGCGGCGCGCGCGAACTGGATGCGAGCGGCCTGCTCGCGCTGCCCGGCGGCGTGGACGGCCATTGCCACCTCGACCAGCCGATGCCCGACGGCATGCGCATGGCCGACGATTTCTTCACCGGCACGCGCGCCGCCGTATGCGGCGGCACCACCACCGTGATCCCGTTCGCGGCGCAGGAGAAGGGCGGCTCGCTCAAGGCCGCGGTGGCCGACTACCACCGCCGCGCCGAAGGCCGCGCCGTGGCCGACTACGGCTTCCACCTGATCGTGGCCGATCCCACCCCGCACGTGCTGCAGCACGAACTGCCCGCGCTGATCCGCCAGGGCTACACCTCGTTCAAGGTCTACATGACCTACGACGACCTCAAGCTCTCCGACCGCGAGATGCTCGATGTGCTAGACGTGGCCAAGCAGAACAATGCCCTGGTGATGGTGCACGCCGAGAACGCGGACTGCATCTCGTGGCTGACCGAGAAGCTGGTCGGGGAAGGGCGCATCTCGCCGCGCTTCCACGGCATGGCGCGCCCGGCGCTGGTCGAGCGCGAAGCCACGCACCGCGCCATCACCTTCGCCGAACTGGTCGACGTGCCGATCCTGATCGTGCACGTGTCCGGCAAGGAAGCGATCGAGCAGATCCGCTGGGCACAGGGCAGGGGACTGCAGATCCTGGCCGAGACCTGCCCGCAGTACCTGTACCTCACCGCCGAGGACATGGGCCTGCCGGGCGACGATGGCTACGAGGGCGCCAAGTGCGTGTGCAGCCCGCCGCCGCGCGACCCCGAGAACCAGGCCGCGGTATGGCGCGCGCTGGTCAACGGCGTGTTCAGCGTGTTTTCCTCGGACCACGCACCGTTCAGCTACGACGATCCGCAGGGCAAGAAGCTCGGCGGGCAGGCGCAGCCGTTCGACCACATCCCCAACGGCGTGCCCGGCATCGAAACGCGCCTGCCGCTGCTGTTCGACGGCGTGGCCAGGGGCAAGCTCTCGCTGCACCAGTTCGTCGAACTCACCTCCTACCGGCCGGCGCGCCTGTACGGCCTGTATCCGCGCAAGGGAACGATCGCGGTGGGGGCCGATGCGGATATCGCGCTGTGGGATCCGCAACGCAAGGTGCGCATCGCCAACAGCGCCTTGCACCACGCGGTGGACTACACACCGTACGAAGGCATCGAGGTGACCGGCTGGCCGGTGCATTGCCTGTCGCGCGGCGAGATGCTGGTCGAGGACGGCGTCTATCTCGAGCCGCAACCCGGCCGCGGCCGCTTCCTCGAAGCCGGCGCGCCGCTGCTGGACTGAGCCGTCGCCGGCCGCGCACCCGAGGTCGTGCCGACGCCCCTGGCGGCGTCGGATCTTCGTATTCCCTGTTCGAGCATCATCATGCGAATTCTTGTTGTGAACCCGAATATCTCCGAGAGCGTGACGTCGCTGATCCATGCGGAGGCTTCGCGCTCGGCGTCGCCCGGCACGGCCCTGGCGATGGCCACGGCGCAGTTCGGCGTGGCCTATATCGAGACGCGCTTCGAAGCGCTGGTGGGCGGCTACGCCACCGCATGCGCAGTCGCCGCGCACCAGGGCCAGTTCGACGGCGTGGTGGTGGCGGCCTTCGGCGATCCTGGCCTGGCGGGGCTGAAGGAGTTGTGCAATGTGCCGGTGGTGGGCATGACCGAAGCGGCGCTTGCCAGCGCCTGCCTGCTCGGGCAGCGCTTCTCCATCATCGCGATCTCGCACCGTATCGAGGCGTGGTACCGCGAGTGCGTCGCGGCCAATGGCCTGTCCTCGCGGCTGG
Source organism: Cupriavidus sp. 05N40 (assembly GCF_056397305.1). NCBI lineage: Bacteria > Pseudomonadati > Pseudomonadota > Betaproteobacteria > Burkholderiales > Burkholderiaceae > Cupriavidus > Cupriavidus sp. 05N40. Next base: position 31,237 of record NZ_JBFTND010000015.1, on the reverse strand, counting down.
CCAGCGTGCGTTCGCTGCAGCAACCGCTGCGCGATATCGGCAGCGTGCAGGAGGACCACGCCGCGCGGCTGGAAGAACTGAGCCTGCAGGCCGTGCGCGAGGACGGCGCCGACGTGATCATCGTGGCCGGCGCGCCGCTGGCGGGGCTGGCGCGCACGCTCAAGGACCGCATCCCGGTGCCGGTGGTGGACGGCGTATCGAGCGCGATCCGGCATTGCGAAAGCCTGGTCGCACTGGCGCCGGCCGGCGCCACCGAAGGCAGCTTCGCGCGCCCGCCGCGCAAGCCCAACCGCGGACTGCCGCCGACGCTGGCGGCAATGCTGGACTGAGCCCGCGTCGCTTGCGCTACGCCGCCGCGCGCAGGCCGAGCTGGTCCAGGCTCGTGCGCAGTGCCTGCCTGAGCGGGGTGCGCGGCAGCGCGCCCACCAGCGCGTCCAGCGCGCTGCCGTCCATGGCATGCGGCACCTTCCACAGGTAGGCCATCTCGGCAAGCTCGCGCCACATCGGCACCAGCGCGGCGCCGGCGCGGATCAGCCACCACGGCATGCCGCCCACGCGCGGCGGCTGCCGCAGGCCGCCGGCATCGCCCAACGCGGCCACCAGTTCGTCGCCCGTCAAGGTATGCCCCGCGAAATGCAGCACCGTGTGGCCGCGCAGCGTCGCGTGGCGCGTGGCCACGGCGACAAAGGCCTGCGCCAGGTCCGGCAGGTAGGCCCAGGCATGTGCGCGGTCGCGCGGACCCGGGTAGACCACCTTGCCCTGGCCGAGCGACCTGGCGATCGCCAGGTCCATCCATGATCCGCGACCCGGGCCGCCGAAATAATCGCCGGCGCGGATGACCACGCTGCGCAACGCCGGCGTGCGTTCGCGCATGGCCGCCTCGATGTCGTGGCGGATCTTGCTCTTGCGTGCGGTGGGCCGCTGCGCGGTGTCCGGGCGCAGCAGCGGCGGCATCGATTCTCCAAAGTTGTAGACATTGCCGGGAAACATCAGCAGGGCGTCGAGCGCCAGCGCCACTTCCTCGGCGGCGCGTGCCAGCGCGGCAGCGTGCCGCGCCCATTCGGTATAGGCCGGGTTGAGCGCGTTGATCACCACGCTGGCGCCGTGCGCCGCCGCTGCCAGTCGCGCGGTCTGCGTCACGTCGAAGTCCAGCGCCCGCACCGCCGGCGGCACCGGTCCCGCCAGCGGCCGGCGCGCCTGCGCCAGCACCTGGCGGGACCGGCGAAGGCGTCCACCAGGGTCCGGCCCAGCCGGCCGTTGGCGCCAAGGATCAGCACGGTCTTGCTCATGACGTTCTCCATGTTGCGCCGGTCGCATCGTGCTCCCGCCGGGTCCGATGCAGGCTATTGTGCGCGGGGTGCGATGACTCCACAATTGCATGACTTCGCAATCCGCGAATGCAATTTTGAATAGCGTCGCCGGGCGCGGCGCGGCATCGCTCAAGGAGCAAACCGGGTGGCGGATGAATTCGACTGGACGCTGATGCGCTCCTTCCTGGCGGTGATGGAATGCGGCAGCCTGCTGGGCGCGGCGCGCCGGCTCGCCAGCAGCCAGCCCACGCTCGGGCGCCATGTGGCGCAACTGGAGGCGCAGCTCGGCGTGCCGCTGTTCGAGCGCACGGGCCACGGCCTGCGGCCCACCGATGCGGCGCGCGCCATTGCCGGACACGCGCGCGCCATGCAGGAAGGCGCCGACGCGGTGGCGCGCGCGCTGGCCGGCAGCGATGCGGGCATCGCCGGCACCATACGCGTATCGGCCAGCCGCGTGGTGGCCAGCTACCTGCTGCCGCCGCTGCTGGCGGACCTGCGCCTGCGCGAGCCGCAACTGGCCATCGAGGTGGTGTCGTCCAACGAAGTCAGCAACCTGCTGCGGCGCGAGGCCGACATTGCCATCCGCATGGTGCGGCCCAGCCAGGCCTCGCTGATCGCGCGCAAGGTTGCGTCGCTGGCGCTGTGCGCCTGCGCGCATGAAGACTATCTGCGCCGCAAGGGCGTGCCGCGCACGGCGCGCGACCTGCTGCGCCACGAACTGATCGGCTACGACCGCGACGACACCATCGTGCGCGGCCTGCGCGGCACGGGCCTGGAGATCACCCGCGACGCGTTCAGCGTGCGCAGCGACGACGATATCGTGCTGTGGCAATCGATACGCGCCGGCCTCGGGGTGGGCTTCGCCGCGCGCTATCTCGTCGCCGGCGATGCGCGCGTGCGCACCGTGCTGCCGGCGCTGCCGATCCCGCCGCTACCGGTCTGGCTCACCGTGCACCGCGAGATCCGCGGCAGCGCGCGCATCCGCACCGTCTACGATTTCCTGGCCAGCGCCATTCCTGCCGCGGTGGCGGCATCGTAGGCCTGCAGGGCTTGCGCTGCGCGGCGCCTATTCGTCCAGCCTCACATGCTCCGCCAGGTGGCTGACCACGGTGGCAATGCGGCGCAGGTGGCGCGATTCGGGATGGGTCAGCAGCCACAGGTCGGTCTCGCATTCGTCGAGCGGGCCGCTGAGTGCCACCAGCTTGCCGCTGCGCCGCCCGATCATCAGCGAGACGATGCCGGCGCCGAGCCCGCCTTCGATGGCCTCGACCACGCCGGCGATGCTGTTGACGCGGTACTGCGGCGCCACGCGCGGCAGGTGCTTGCGGCGCCAGCGCACGGAAGGATGATCGGGCATGGCTTCGTCGGGCGCGACCCAGGGCAAGGTGGCGAGCGCCGCGAGATCGACGCCCGCGCCGTCCTCCGGCACGCTCACGCCCGCCGCCGCGAGCAGGTCGCGCGAGGCGAACACCGCCACGCGCAGGGGACCAAGGCGCCTGCCGATCAGGTGGTCGGGCGGCTGGCGCGTGGCGCGCACGGCGATGTCGGCATCGCGCCGGGTCAGGCTGACCAGCTCGTTGGTGGCGATCAGCTCGAAGCTCAGCCCGGGATGGGCGCGTCCGAGCGGCGCCAGCGCGGGCAGCACCATGCCGTGCAGCACGGTGTCGGTGGTGGTGATGCGCACCAGCCCAGACACCGTGCCCGCGGTCACCGAGGCATGCGCGCGGGCCGCTTCCAGCTCGGCCTCGATGCGCTCGGCGTGCTGGGCGAACTGCTGCGCCAGCTCGGTGGCGAGGTAGCCCGCGCGGCTGCGCTCGAACAGGCGCCGGCCCAGGCCCTTTTCGATGCGCTGCAAGGCGCGGAACACGGTGGAGGCATCGAGCCCGAGCCGGCGGCCGGCCTCGGCCAGGGTCGAGCAGCGCACCAGCGCCAGCACGATGTCGAGATCGGGGGAAGACAGCTGATAGGGAGTGGGCATAAGCACCGCCATTGCAATCCTGCAGTCATGACTTGCAGTCGCGCGCATTGCGATTGCACATGCGCAATCCTAGACTGCCTGCACGGTCGCGACAAGTTGTGGCGCCAGAACCTGAGAAACCCGAAGGCAACCCGAAGACCCAAAGGAAACCCGATGAAGCTCTACTACACTCCCGGCGCCTGCTCGCTCGCCGTCCATATCGCGCTGCGCGAAGCCGGCCTGCCTTTCACGCTCGCCAGGGTGGACCTGGCCACGCACAAGCTGGCCGAGCCGGAGAATGGCAACACCGATTTCTACGCGGTCAGCCCGCGCGGCTACGTGCCGGTGCTGCAACTGGACGACGGCTCGCGCCACACCGAAGCCACCTCGCTGCTGCAATACGTGGCGGACCTCGCGCCGGCCAGCGCGCTGCTGCCGGCCGCCGGCACGCAGGCGCGGCTGGAGGCGACAGGCTGGCTCACGCTGATCTCCACCGAGCTGCACAAGGTCTTCAGCCCGTGGCTGTGGCACAAGGAAACCGCCGACAGCACGCGCGAAGCGTGCAAGGCCAAGCTGGCGCTGCGCTTCGCCGAGCTGGACCGCCACCTGGCGACGCGCGACTACCTCGCCGGCAAGCAGTTCGGCGTGGCGGACGCGTACTGCTTTGCCATCGTCAACTGGGCCAGCATCCTGCACATGCCACTCAACCCGTATCCCGCGCTGCAGGCCTACCTGTCGCGCGTGGCGGCGCGGCCCGGGGTGCATGAGGCGCTGGTGGCCGAAGGGCTGGCGCGCGACTGAGCCGCTTCGGCGCTACAGCGGCGCTACATCAGCGCTACATCAGGCCGCATCAGGCTGCCGCCGCGGGGAGGGGCGGCAGGCCGGTCAGGCGGCGCCGGAATCGTGCCCGCTTTCCTCGTGCGCCACTGCCGTGGCTGCCGCGGCGATCTCCTCGCGCAAGGCGTCGAACAGCAGCCCCACGGGCGCGCCCAGCCGGCGCGGCAACGGCGCGTGCAGCAGCCACGCGGTCAGGCCGGCCTGGAAGTCGCGCACGCCGATCACCTGCACCGCGTCGCGATGCGCGCTGCGCGCCAGCACCTCCGGCGTAACCGCGCCGATGCCGATGCCGCGCGCCACCAGCGACAGCTGCAACTCCGCGCCGAACGCTTCCACCGCCACGTTGAAGGGCAGGTGCGCGGCGTCCAGCGCGTGGCGCAGCGCCGAGCGCATGCCGCAGCCGTCCTGGTTGAGCACCCACGCATGCGCGGACAACTCGCGCAGGCTCACGCCGCCCGCGGGCACCGCCACGTCGCGCGCGGCCACCACCAGCGTGGTGTAGCGGCCCAGTTCGCGCGCCGTGAGATGGGCCGGCGGCATCACGCCTTCGGGCAGCAGCAGCGCGGCGGCATCGATGCGCGCAGCTTCCACCTGCTCCAGCAAACCCGGCGACCAACCCGCCGTCACGCGCACGGTGAGCCGGGGAAACTGCTCGCGCAGGCGGTCGATGGGGCGGTCCAGCGCCATGTCCGAGAGGAAGGGCGGCACCCCCAGGCGCAGTTCGCCCACGACCTCGGCGCCACGCGCGGCGCGCGACATCAGGTCATCGGTGGCCAGCATTACGCGCTTGCCGAGTTCGTAGACTTCCTCTCCGGCGGCCGTCGGCCGCAGCGGCTTGGCCTGGCGGTCCAGCAGGGCCACGCCGATCAGGGCCTCCAGGCTCTGCACGCGGCGCGTCAGGCCCGGCTGGGTCAGGTGCAGGCGGGTGGCGGCCCGGACCATCGAGCCCGCTTCCACCACGGCGATAAAGGCTTCTATGTCACGCGTGTTCATGGCGGGGTCCAGGACGAGGCGAGCGAGGAGGACGGAGAGGGCAAGGAACGTGGTCCGGCGCGCAATACCGGATGCCCAAACAAATTCGCATAAAGATTATCCAGATATTTCAATTGCCGCATGGATGCCGTGATCCTAGCATTGGCTGCTCGAGCTTGCCGACCGCCCGGCGCCACGCCGGATGGCGCGCTGGCAAGCGCCACCGCCGGAGATGTCATGTCTTGCCCCGCCTCCATGATCGAATCGCCCGACGCGCCGGCCACGGCGACCGCCACCCCCGCCTTGCCCCGGCTGACCGGCCCGCTGACGCTGTTCTTTGCCGCCGCCGTCGGCGTGATGGTCATCAACCTGTTCGCCGCCCAGCCGCTGACCGGCCCGGTCGGCGCCGCGCTCGGCCTGCCGCCCGCGTGGCGCGGGCTGGTGGCGACGCTGCCGCAGCTCGGCTACGCCACGGGCCTGCTGCTGGTGGTGCCGCTGGCGGACCTGTTCGAGAACCGCCGCCTGGTGGCCGGCACCCTGCTGCTGTGCGCGGCGATGCTGGCGCTGGCGGCATCGGCCTGGTCAGGCACGGTGTTCTTCGTGGCGGTGTGGGCGGCCGGCGCGGCATCCTGCGCCATCCAGATGCTGGTGCCGCTGGCCGCGCTGATGGCGCCCGAGGCGCAGCGCGGGCGCGCGGTGGGCAATGTGATKAGCGGGCTGATGCTGGGCATCCTGCTATCGCGCCCGCTGGCCAGCCTGCTGGCCGGCGCCGGCGGCTGGCGCACGTGCTACGCCGTGCTGGCGGGCCTGGACGCGTTGCTGGCGGCGGTGCTGCTGCGCTGGCTGCCGCGCCGCCAGCCGGATGGCGGCCACCGTTACGCCGCCCTGATCGGCTCGATGTGGCATCTGCTGCGCGGCCAGCGCGTGCTGCGCCAGCACGCGCTGACGGCGGCGCTGTCGATGGCGGCGTTCAGCGCGTTCTGGACCGCGGTGGCGCTGCGGCTGGCCCAGCCGCCGTTCGCGCTGGACAGCCACGGCCTCGCGCTGTTCGCGCTGGCCGGCGCGACGGGAGCGGTGGCGGCGCCGCTGGCCGGCCGCCTCGCCGACCGCGGCCATGGCCACGCCGGCACCCGCGCGGCGCAACTGGCGGTGCTGGCCGCGCTGCTGCTGGCGGGTGCCGCCGGCGGTGGCTGGTTCGGCTTCGATGCCGGCAGCCATGCCGTCGCCGCCATCGGCATGCTGGTGATTGCCGCCATGGTGCTGGACGCCGGCGTGACCGCCGACCAGACCTTCGGCCGCCGCGAGATCAATCTGCTGGACGCGTCCGCGCGCGGGCGCCTCAACGGCCTGTTCGTCGGGATTTTCTTCGTGGGCGGGGCAAGCGGCGCGCTGGCGGCCGGCGCCGCCTGGGCCGCGGGGGGCTGGAGCGCGGTGTGCCTGGCCGCCATCGGCTTTGCCGTGCTCAACCTGCTGGCCCACGCCGCGCTGACCCGCGGGCTGGCCGACGCTAGCGCGTGGCGCTGAGCAGTTGCTCGATCTTGCCGACGAATTCCCTGTCGTCGGGCTTGGTCATGCTGTTGAAGCTGGCCACCACCTGGCCGTTGCGGTCGATCAGGTATTTGTAGAAATTCCACTTCGGCGTGGTGCCGGACTGCCTGGCCAGCAGCGCGTACATGGGATTGACCTCGCYGCCGCGCACGTGCGACTTGCCCAGCATCGGGAATTTCACGCCGTAGGTGTTGTAGCAGAAGTCCGCGATCTCCTTGGCGGAGCCGGGCTCCTGCGAGAAATCGTTGGAGGGGAAGCCCAGCACCACCAGGCCGCGCTCGCGGTACTTCGCGTAGAGCGCCTCCAGCCCTTCGTATTGCGGGGTGAAGCCGCAGTAGCTGGCGGTGTTGACCACCACCACCACCTTGCCGGCGTACTGGCAGAGATTCTGCGGCGCTTCGTCCTGCAGGCGCGGGAACTTGAAATTGAGCGAAGCCGGGCAGGCGCCCGCCGGCTGGGTTGCGGCCGCGGGCGCATCGGCAGCGCGCGCGGGGCGCGGGCTCACGACGGCCGCGGCGGCGGCCAGGGCCAGCGCGCCGGACACGGCGGTGAATCGCAGGGCGCGCTGGCGCTGGGCGGAAGAACGGCGCATGGAGGACACTCCGGAGTGGGTTGTCCGTAGTTTACGCCGTCGGCAACGGAATGGATGCGCAGGCCCGGAGCGGCGGCTGCGCGGATAGCACTTTTTACTCCATCGCCAGCGTGGCCGCGTGCTCGGTCACGCTGCTGCGCAGTTCCACGTCCGGCATGCGCCGCACGATGACCAGCGCCAGCAGCGCGGCCAGCGTGCCCACCGCAAAGATCAGCCGGAAGCCGGACTCGACACCGTCCGTCAGCATGCCGCGCACGGCGGGCGACAGGCGGGCCAGCGCCTCGCTGCCATGCCGCAGCGCGCCAAGGTCCAGCGCCTGCGTCACGCCGGATGCGTGCAGCGCGTTGTGGAACGAAAGCGTCAGCAGGGTGCCCGCCAGCGCGCCGCCAAAGGCGCTGCCCAGCGAGCGCAGCACCAGCAGCGCGCCGGTGCCGGCGCCGGTATCGCGGCGTTCCAGCACGTTCTGCACGGTCATCAGCGTGCCGACCATGGCCATGCCCAGGCCCACGCCGGCCACCATCATCGCCAGCAGCACCATCGCCAGCGGCGTGGCGGGCGAGACCGCCACCAGTCCCAGCAGGCCCAGCGCCGCCGCGATATAGCCGCCGGTCAGGATGCCGCGCATGCGGCCCAGGCGCGGCGCCAGCGCGGCCACGATAAAGTTGCCGCCCACCGTGGCAAGCAGGAAGGGCACCACCAGCAGGCCCGACTGCGAGGCATCGGCGCCGCGCACCAGCTGGAAATGCAGCGGCAGCGCAAAGATGCACAGGAAGATATTGAGCGCCGCCATGGCGGAAGCCGCCACGCCCAGCACATAGGCCCGGTTGCCGAACAGGCGCGGCGGCAGCATCGGATCCGCCGCGCGGCGCTCTTGCCACACCAGCCCGGCCAGCGCGGCCGCCACCAGCAGCGCCAGCCCGGCTATCTGCGGCGATATCCAGTCATAGACGTCGCCGCCCCAGCTCATCGCCAGCAGGAAGGCCACGATGGATACCGTCAGCAGCAGCGCGCCACCCCAGTCCACCCGCGCCGACCCGCCGCGCGCCTGCAGCTGGCTCAGGCCCCGGTGGCACATGAACATCGCCAGCACGCCGAGCGGTACATTGATCCAGAACAGCCAGCGCCAGGACAAGTGATCCGAGGTCCAGCCGCCCACCAGCGGCCCGGCGATCGACGCCACCGCCCACACCGTGGCCAGGTAGCCCTGGTAGCGTCCGCGCTGGCGCGGCGCCACCACATCCGCGATCGCCGCCTGCGCCAGCGACATCAGGCCGCCGCCGCCGATGCCCTGCAAGGCGCGGAACAGGATCAGCTGCTCCAGCGAAGCCGCCATCGCGCAGGCCACCGAAGCCAGGATAAAGAGCCCGATCGCCAGCATCAGCAGGCGCCGCCGGCCGTAGTTGTCGGACAGCTTGCCGTAGAGCGGCGTGGACACCGTAGACGTGATCAGGTACGCGGTGACGATCCACGACAAATGCCCGAAGCCGTTCAGGTCACTGGCGATGGCCGGCACCGCCGGAATCACCACGGTCTGGTCGAGCGCGGCCAGCAGGATGCACAGGATGATTCCGCCGATGACGCGCATGATGTCCTGATGGCTCAGGGCGGGGGTGGCGGTCGCAGAAGCGGATGCAGATGAAGAAGCGGAAGCGGACATCGGGAGCGGCGGGGGCACGTAGGCTTGAGCGGCCAACGTTGCACCAAACGACAGGCAACTCACGCGATTTGCCAGCGTACAGCGGGAAACATGACCACAAAATCGGATACAACTGAGATTTTTGCGTACCCGGTGCTGCGCGCTGGATGAAGAAGGCCGCAAGCAAGATCCGGCCGCCCTGCACGGCCCGGGGCTGGCCGAATTCAGTGAACGCATAATTATATGCGGATACTGAATATCGAGTGCGCCGCTAAGTCGGAATTTGAGCCAGGAAAAGCGGGAAGTAGGCGGTCGCGGCGGCTCGTTATGGAACGATAAATGCCGGTTGGCCGGAATTGGAGGGTTTTTCGCGCATGAACGCGGCGTACTCACTTCAGCGTGGCGCCGATGCGTGGCCGCTCCGGATGTGGCCTCGGGCGGACGGGTCCGGGCGGTTCAGCCGGCGGCGACCGCTTCGCAGCGGCCGCCCGGCTGAACAGGAAGGCGCCGGCCTATGGATGCACGCTTCCGGAGATGTAGTGCTCGAGCTGCTCGATGATGAATTTCTGCTCGGAGATGATGTCCTTCACCAGGTCGCCGATGGACAGCATGCCCACCAGGTGGCTGCCGTCCATGACCGGCAGGTGACGCATGCGATGCTGGGTCATCAGCGCCATGCATTCGTCGGTGCTCTGGTCGGCGCGCACATAGATCACGGCCGACGTCATGATGTCCCGCACAAAGGTTTCGCGCGACGTACGCTGCATCAGGATCACCTTCCGCGCATAGTCACGTTCGCTGAGAATGCCAACGATATCGCCACGCTCTATCACCAGCAGCGCGCCGATGCCTTTCTCCGCCATCAGCTGCAGCGCAGCATAAACAGTGGCGTTGGGAGCAATGCTGAAGATAGCCTGGGTCGGCTTTGATTCCAGAACCTGACGTGCAGATTTCATCACCCACTCCTTGTTCCGTCCGAAGGATTTGCAACTCCGCCCGCGCGCTGGCGGGAGTGTTCGGCCGGGCGCTGGTGCACCGCGGCGTCTCGCCTTCAGATTAGCACTAGCGGCGCGCGGCTTACAGGGTGACGCACACGAATCTTTGTAAAAACTATGCAGACCAGAATGTGGTCTCGTGAGGCACGGGCACGGCCGCGCCCGCTACGGCGCATCACCCAGCGCAAGCAGGCAAAGCCGCTCCATCTGGGCTGCCCACGCGGTYTGCGCGGGCGCGCATGCACCCAGGAGCAGGCGATAACGGCGCGCTCCCCAGAGCGCCTGCAGCAGGCTTTGCACGGTGGCGGCATCCGGCTGGCGCGGCAGGTCCTGGCACGCCGCCAGCGCGCGCAGCCATGCCGCGTTCAACTCGTCGAACACGCGGCGATGGTGCTTGGGCTCGGCGATGCGCGCCTCGAGCATCAGCATCTCGTGGTCGAAGGCATCCGGCACGGCATCGTCCGCGCCACACGTCAGGCGCGCCAGCCGGGCCACCCGCGCGCGCCAGTCCAGCCCCGGCGCGCTGGCTGCCTCCGCGTCGATGCGGGCCAGCAGCAGCTCGATGGTGTGCCGCACAAAGCCGGACAGCAGGGCCTCCTTGTTGGGGAAATACTCGTACAGCGTGCCGACCGAACAGCCCGCCTCCAGCGCCACCGCGCGCGTGGTCACGCCATCCCAGCCGCGCGCGCGCCATATCCGAACAAAAGCCTCGTAAATGGCATTCACGGTAAAGCGCGCACGCTGCTGGGACGGGCGTTTCAGCGGCCGGGCGGGCGCCTGCGCCGGGCCGGGTGCCGCATCCGCGTTTCCGAACCCGGCCGCCGGCTTGCGGCGATACATTGATGTCATCGGCCTCGAAGGAACAAGAAAGGAGACAAGATGCAAGACAACACGGACCAGGCGCTCAAGGTGACCCGCCTGCTGACACGCAAGGATGCCCTAAACGAAAGCCGCCTGGAAGCGCGGCAGGAAAGCGCCGCCGCCGCGCCGGGCGAAGTGCTGCTGAAGATCGACCGCTTCGCGCTCACCACCAACAACATCACCTACGCCGCCTTCGGCGAGGCCATGAACTACTGGCAGTTCTTCCCGACCGGACAGCAGGACTGGGGCCACATGCCGGTCTGGGGCTTCGCGGATGTGGTGGACTCGCAAGTGCCGGGCGTGGCGGCCGGCGAGCGCTTCTACGGCTACTTTCCCATCGCCAGCCATATCCGCATGCAGCCCGAGCGCGTCACCGCGCGCGGCTTCTACGATGCCAGCGAACACCGCAGGACGCTGACCTCCGCGTACAACCAGTACACCCGCGTGAGCAACGACGCCGCCTACGCGCCCGAACTGGAAAACCACCAGATGCTGTACCGGCCGCTGTTCATCACATCCTTCATGCTGGCGGACTTCCTCGAGGACAACCGCTTCTTCGGCGCCACGCGGCTGGTGGTATCCAGCGCCTCCAGCAAGACCGCCTACGGTACCGCCTTCTGCCTGCGCGATATCCCCGGCATCTCGCTGGCGGCGATCACCTCCGGGCGCAACCGCGCCTTCGTCGAGGGGCTCGGCTGCTACCGGGAGGTGGTCGGCTACGACGCGCTGGAAACATTGCCGGCCGACGCGCCGACGCTCTACGTGGATTTCTCCGGCGACGAGGCATTGCGCGCACGCGTGCACCGTCACTTCGGCAGCGCGCTGGCCTACGACTGCTTCGCCGGCTCCGCGCAGAACACCGGCTTCCTGCGCGATACCGGGCTGCCCGGCCCCAAACCCGAGTTCTACTTCGCGCCGGTGCAGATCCGCAAGCGCAATGCCGAGTGGGGACCCGAAGGCGTGAACCAGCGCTTCAACGCCGCGCAGCGCAAGTTCATCGACCACGTGAAGGCACCGGCGAACGGCTGGCTGACGCTGGTCGAGGAGCAGGGCTTCGGCGCCGCGCAGGAGAGGATCGCGAGCCTGGTGGCGGGGGCCAGCGAGCCGCGGGCGGGGTATGTGGTGCGGCTGGCTTGATGCCGGGCTTGATGCCGGGCTGATGCCGGGCTGATGCTGGCTTGATGCCGGTTGACGGACCGTGCGCGCCGGGCCAGGCCTGCCGGCCTGGTTTATCGCGCGCGCCCTTGTCCTTACTCGGCGCTCTGCAGATAACGCTGCCGCGCCTCTTCTTCGAGGCGCACGTCTTCCACTTCCTGCAGCACGGCTTCCACGTCTACCGGACTGTCATCGATCGCCACGCGCCCGGTCAGCTTGATGCCCGGATGCAGCAAGCCGGCCTGGTAGAGCGCCCAGATCTCCTTGCCGTATTGCGTGTCGCCGAGCGCCGGCGCGAACTGGCTGAAATAGAACGCGAGGTTGTCCACGTCGCGCTCCAGCATCACGCTGGCATCGTTGTTGCCGGCGGCGTCCACCGCCTGCGGCAGGTCGATGATGACCGGGCCCTCGGCATCCACCAGGATATTGAATTCGGACAGGTCGCCGTGCACCACGCCGGCGCACAACATGCGCACCACCTGCTCGATCAGCGCGGCGTGGAACGCCAGCGCCATGTCTTCGCTCAGCGCCACGTCGTTCAGCCGCGGCGCGGCGTTGCCGCCGGCATCCACCACCAGCTCCATCAGCAGCACGCCCTCGAAGCACAGGTGCGGCTTCGGCACGCGCACGCCGGCGGCGGCGAGCCGGTACAGCGCGTCGACTTCGGCGTTGTGCCAGGCCTCCTCGGCTACCTTGCGCCCATAGCGCGTGCCCTTTTCCATCGCGCGCGCCTGGCGGCTGTTCTTGACCTTGCGCCCTTCCTGGTAGGTCGCGGCCTGGCGGAAGCTGCGCTGCGCGGCGTCCTTGTAGACCTTGGCGCAACGGATCTCCTGGCCGCAGCGCACCACGTAGACGGTGGCTTCCTTGCCGCTCATCAACTGGCGCACCACCTCGTCGATGAGGCCGTCCTCGACCAGCGGCTGCAGCCGCTTCGGGGTCTTCATCGGGACGGGCCTCGCTGGCCGGGCGGGCCGTCGGCGTGCAGCGCGCAGCGCAATGCCGGCGCCGCGCTCAATCGGTCAGCATGCGCACTTTCACGCGCTTGCCCTTGACCTTCCCGTCGTTCAGCTTGCGCATCGCCTCGCGGCCGATGCTGCGCTCGACCGCAACGTAGGTGGACATCTCCATCACGTTGATCTTGCCGATCTGTTCCTTGGTGTAGCCAGCGTCGCCGGTGAGCGCGCCGAGGATGTCGCCGGGGCGCATCTTCTCCTTGCGCCCGCCGAGGATCTGCAGCGTGACCATGGGCGGCAGCAGGCGCTCGTTGCTGGCCRGCGTGAGCGCGGACAGCGGCTGCCATTCCATCTCGATGCTGAGCTGCTGTTCGATATTGCCCACGCGGCCCATCTCGTTCATGCTCGCCAGGCTCAGCGCCATGCCGTCCTGGTCGGCGCGTCCGGTGCGGCCGATGCGGTGCACGTAGACTTCGGGATCGGGCGTGACGTCGACATTGATCACTGCTTCGAGCTGGGCGATGTCGAGGCCGCGCGCGGCCACGTCGGTGGCGACCAGCACCGAGCAGCTGCGGTTGGCGAACTGCACCAGCACCTGGTCGCGCTCGCGCTGTTCCAGCTCGCCGTGCAGCGCCAGCGCTTCGAAGCCCTGCGCGCGCAGCAGCTCCACCAGGTCGCGGCAGCGCGCCTTGGTGTTGCAGAAGGCCAGCGTGCTGACCGGGCGATAGTGATTGAGCAGCAGCGCCACCGCGTTGAGGCGCTCGCTGTCGTCCACCTCGTAGAAGCGCTGGCGGATCTTGCTGTCGTCGTGCTGCTCCTTGAGCTTGATCTCGTGCGGCTTGCGCAGGAACTGCTGGCTGAGCCTGGCGATGCCTTCGGGATAGGTGGCCGAGAACAGCAGCGTCTGGCGCTCCTTGGGGCACTGGCGCGCCACGTGCGCGATGTCGTCGAAGAAGCCCATGTCGAGCATGCGGTCGGCTTCGTCGAGCACCAGCGTGTTGAGCGCGCCCAGCTGCAGCGTGCCACGCTCCAGGTGATCCATGATGCGGCCCGGGGTGCCCACGGCGATATGTGCGCCATGCGCCAGGCTGTCGACCTGCGGGCGCATCGGCGAGCCGCCGCACAGCGTCAGGATCTTGATGTTCTCCTCGGCGCGCGCCAGGCGGCGGATCTCCTGCGTGACCTGGTCGGCCAGCTCGCGCGTGGGGCACAGCACCAGTGCCTGCACGTCGAAGCGGCGCGCGTCGAGCCGGTTGAGCAGCGCCAGCGCGAAGGCGGCGGTCTTGCCGCTGCCCGTCTTGGCCTGCGCGATCAGGTCCTGGCCGGCCAGCGCGACCGGCAGGCTGGCAGCCTGGATCGGGGTCATGGTCTGGTAGCCAAGTTGCTCAAGCGTCGCCAGCGTGGCAGGCGAGAGAGGCAAGCGGGAGAAAGAGGCGCCGGCAGCGGCGGACGGCGCGGCCGCTGCGGAAGAGTTGGGGCTTGAGTTCATGCCGGATTATAGCGGGCTGGCGCCCTCCCTCATGTGACCTAGCCGCCGGCCTTGCCTGCAGCCTTCGTGGCGGGCTTCGTGGCAGGCTTCGTGGTGGCCTTCGCGGTGGGCTTCGTGCCGGCCTTCGCATCCGCCTTGCCGCCTTCATCCCACGGCGGTGGCGCCCACCCCAGGCGGGCCAGCAGCGCACCGGCCGCCGCGGGGGCCCGTTCCTTGGCGCCATTGATAAAGAAGACAAAGACCTCGCGCTTGCGCTTGGCCGGCGCCGTCTCCTCCACGCGCGGCAGGTCGTCGGGCATGCCGCCCGCCGCCCAGGCCGCCACGCGCCCGGCCCACGCATCGAGCGCGCCGGGCGCGTAGCCGGTCTCGAGCGTCTCGCTGCTGCACATCAGCCGCGCGTAGACGAAATCGGCGGTCAGGTCGGCGAACGAGGGAAACTTGCCGGCGTCCGTAAACACGGTGGCTGCCTTGTATTTGCGCGCCAGCCTGAGATAGTCCGGCGCCATGAAGCTTTCATGCCGCACCTCGAGCACGTGGCGCAGCTTGCGCCCCTCCACCGCATCCGGCAGCAACGCGAGGAAGGCCTCGAAATCCCCGGCGTCGAACTGCTTGGTCGGCGCGAACTGCCACACGACGGGCCCGAGCTTGTCGCCCAGCTCCGCGATGCCGCTGTCGAGGAAGCGCTCGATGGACTCGCCGGCTTCCGCCAGCACGCGGCGGTTGGTGGCGAACCGCGACGCCTTGACCGAGAACACGAAACCGTCGGGCGTCTCGTCGCGCCATTTGGCGAACGACGTGCGCTTCTGCGTGCCGTGGTACGTGCTGTTGATCTCGATGGCGGTGAGGTGGCGGCTGGCGTACGCAAGCTCGCGGCTCTGCACCAGCTTCGCCGGATAGAAGTTGTCGCGCCACGGCGCGAAGTTCCAGCCACCGATGCCGACCCGGGCGAGGCCGTCCGTATTCCTTTTCTTTGCGCTTGCTTCCGCCATGCGTGGGCATCCTTGTGAGGAAAGGCAATCAAGAAGAACGAATCAGGGGCAGCAATCAGAAAAACCGCAGGCAATGCACCGGCGGCAGATGCGCCGTCAACAGCTTCCAGCGATCGCCGCCATTCTCCGACAGCCACAGGTTGCCGGTGGTGGAACCCATAGCCAGGCGCTCGCCGCCGGCGTCCACCGCCAGGCCGTGCCGGTCCACCATGTCGTAGACCGGCGCCTCGGGCAGGCCATCGTCGCAGGCCTCGAAACTGCGCCCGCCGTCGCGCGTACGGTTGACCACCAGCCTGCCCTCCACCGGCACGCGGCAATTGTCCGCGGCCAGCGGCACGAACCACGCGGTGTTGGGACGGCGCGGATGCGCCGCCACGGCAAGCCCGAAGCTTGACGGCCGCGCGGACAAGCGCTGCCACGTCACGCCCGCATCGCCGGAGCGATACATGCCGCCCCGGTGCTGCACCCATACGGCATGCGCATGACCCGCGCACTGCGCCATGCGCAGCGGGTCCTGGTGCACGCCATGCTCGTCCTGCGCCGCCGCCATGCCGCTGATGGTGCAGATCCAGCCGAGCCCGCCGTCCCGGGTCTGCCATACGCCGCCGCACGACACCGCAATCGTCACATGGCGGCTGTCATGCGGATCCACGCAAATGGAATGGATGCCGGGCACCTCGCAGCCGTGGCCGGCCCACGCCCGGCGCTCGGGGCGCCCCCAAAGCGGCTGGTTCAACACCCAGGTGCCGCCGCCGTCGGCGGACCGGAACAAGCCGCCGGGCATGGTGCCGGCCCACAGCACGCCCGGCTGGTCGGCACCGCCTGCCTCGATCGACCAGATGCGCTGCAGGGCAAGGCCGCCCGGACCGGCACCCGACACCAGCTGCGGCGGATAGACCGGCAACGCGCAGCCATTCCAGTCGGGGTCGCGCAACCGGCGCCGCCACAGCCGCACGCCCCGCCCGCGCCCGAGTGCGGCATAGAGCGTGCCGTTGCGCGGATCGGCCATCGCCATGCTGACCGGCGCGCCGAGAAAATGCACGGCATCCTGCCGCCACACGCCGGTACCGTCGCGCCGCCACATGAACAGGCCCTTGCCGGTGCCAACGAGAAGCCGGTCGCTCATGCTGGACTCCTCACAAGGGCCGGCAAACGCCAGCGGTTGCGCCGTCACGTTCGCTGCGGGCAGCGGTTGCCAATGTCTTGGAGTTTAGGAAATCCTGGGCAAAATGCGTGGTCGATTGCACTTTGTAACGGCCGCGGCGGCGCCGGGTGCACCTATGGCTGCCAGTGCGTGGCCATATCCATCGGATACACCGGCCGCGCCAGCCGCGCGAACGGAAACTGCGCATAGCGCGAACTGGTGACGCCGCCGCCGTCGCACTCCACCACCGCGCGGGCGATCGGCACGAACACCGGCCGGCAGTACATGCGCGATTTCAGCAGCAGGAAGCGCTGCGCATGCGGGTCCACGCCGATATGCGTGAAGATGCCCAGGTCCCAGTGCTCCTGCGGGGTTTCGGTCACCATCACCTGCGCCGCGCCGGTATCGAGCAGCACCGTGCGGCCCATGCGGATGCGCTGGCCGGTATAGGTGGGACCCGAGATGACGTACTCGCCATCGCTGATCGCGGCCACGCGGCCATCCAGCGCCAGCGGCTCGCCCACGATGCCAAGCTGGTCCAGCGGCACCTTGTTGCCTACCGCCAGCGACACGCTGGCGCCCACGCCGGCCGCAAGCAGCGCGGCCACCGCCTGCGGATCGCACACCGGCCCGGCCGCGATGCCGGACAAGCCCTGGCGCAGCGCCTCGCGCAGCACCGCCATGTCGTCGCAAGTGCCGCCCGACATGCAGTTGTCGCCGTGATCGAGCAGCAGGACCGGCCCGCTGCCACCGGCCGCGGCAAGCTGCGCCGCACGCGCGATCGAAGCGGCCAGCGGCTCGCTCTCGTAGACGAAGCCCGCGCGCTCCTGCCAGATCTGCGCCGCGATCCGGTCCGCCGCGGCCTGCGCGCCGGCGGCGTCGTCGCCGACCACCAGCACGCTCAGGCACGGCGCGGCAATGTCCGACAGCCCGAAGCCCGCCAGCACGGACACCGCCAGCATGCCGTGCGCCTCTGCCTGGCGTGCCGCCGCCACGGCGCGCTGCATGGCGCCTTCGCCGGTATTGCTGCGCAGCGTGTGCGTGACCAGCGGCAGGCGGCGCCATGCCAGGGCGGGGCGCGTCTTCTCCCGCAGCATGCGCAGCAGCAGGCGGCCGGCATGCTCGCCGGTCTCGTACATGTCCACGTGCGGATAGGTCTTGAAGCTGACCGCGATATCGGCGTGGTCGATCATCTTCTGCGTCACGTTGCCATGCAGGTCCAGCGCCACCGCGACCGGCGCATGCGGCAGCACCTCGCGCAGCCGCGCCAGCAGGTCGCCTTCGCCGTCGTCGCTGTTCTGCGCCACCATCGCGCCGTGCAGGTCAAGCATCACGGCATCGCACCCCCGCGCCGCGCCGACGATGGCGTCGCACAAGGCCGTATACGCGTCTGCCGCCACGCGCCCGCTCGGGTTGGCGCCCGCCGACACCGGCACCACGATCTCCGCGCCCGCCGCCTCGGCCAGGTCGATGAACGCGCCGATGGCCGTGCGCGTGCCCTTGCTGGCCCGGTAAGCCGCCTCGCCATAGTGCGGATGGAACGACGACAGCGGCGTCGGCACCGGCGAAAAGGTGTTGGTCTCGTGGTTCAGGCGTGCAATCAGGATCTTCATGGCGTTGCGCTGCTCCGGCCGGGCTGAGGGAGGTACGGGAGATAAGGGAGATAAAGGAGAAGAGGGCGACGAAAGGTTGCCCTATTGTTCCTTCGCCGGATACTTCAGTGCATTCATCTCCATCTTTTTCTTCACCGCGGCATCCAGGTCCACGTTGAGCGCGTTCAGCAACTGCGACAGGTAGATCGCGATATCCGCCAGTTCCTGCTCCACGTGTTCGCGCTCGTCGGTGGACATGATCTCGCGCGACTCGGCTTCGGTCTTCCACTGGAAGATCTCGACCAGCTCGGCCGCTTCCACGCTCAGCGCCATCGCCAGGTTCTTGGGGCTGTGGTACTTGCCCCAGCCCCGCGCCTCGCCGAATTCGCGGGCGGCCTGCTGGAGGTTCTTGGTATCGATCAGGATCATGGTGGTCTGCTGCATGCGATGAAGTCGAACGGTATTGAACCACGCCTGCGCGGCACGGCCCCGCCCGCCCCGGAAAGCCCGAGTGCCCTAGCATGGCATCTGCGCAAATCATGCGCAGATCCGCTACGATAGCGCCTCCCCAAAAAGTGAATAGGCGGTAGCTCAGATGGCGACCTCGGCGAACTGGCCCCGGCTCGAAAGCGATATCCTGTCCTGCATGCCTGCCCGGCCGGAAGAAAGGATCTTCTCCGGGGAGCTGATCGCCAGGGTGCAGAATCTCCACGGACAGCAGGCCCCGCAGCGCGACACGATCATCCGGGCGCTGGACCGGATGTGCGACGACGGCCTGGTCGGCAAGGAAGGGCGCTCGCGCGACAAGAAGTGGTGGCGCACMGGAAGGAAGGCGATCCCGGGCACGGCGCGGCGCCCGCCGCTGGAACTGGCCATCGCCCTGCTGACATTGCAGCGGCATGCGCCCAATCACCTTCCCAGCCATGTCACCAGCCAGCTCGAGGACTATTTCGCGGGCGCCGCCAAGGTCTTGCAGGAGAGCCCGGTGGATCCCACGCTGGCGGTCGCGCGCGCCTGGGCAACCAAGACGGTCCGCATCGACGCCGGCTATCCGCTCAGGTCGCCTCCCATCCGCGAAGAGATCCTCGACGCCATCCGCCAGGCGCTGTATGCCACCCGCGTGCTGACGGTCTGCTACCAGAACTCCCGCCTGGACAGCGACAAGCCCGCCGAGTATCCGGTCGTGCCGCTGGCGCTGGTCGAGCGCGGGCCGGTGCTCTACCTCGTCGCGAGCCGCATGCGCAGCAACCGCAGCTTCAAGCGCTACCAGCTCCGGCTCGACCGCTTCGTGTCCGCCGTCTGCACCGACATGCCCGGCGAGCCCGACCCCGACTTCGACCTGGATGCCTATGTCCGGCACAACCAGTTCTTTTCCTTTTTCCCGGAAGCGCCGGTGCAAGTCGAGCTCCGCGTCAGGGAGGATGACGAGATCAAGAGCCTGTTCCGCGAGCAAAAGCTGGCCGATGACCAGGAGATCCTCGAGGAGGAAGGCGGCTTCCGCCTCACCGCCACGGTCATTCCTTCCGTCGAATTCCGCAACCTGCTGATGGAGCGCTCGGCCCGGGTCGAGATCCTGTCGCCCCTGCACCTGCGCCGTGAGATCGCCGAGAACCTCCGCCAGGCATGCCTCGCCTATGCGGACGTGCCTGGCGCGGACTAGCGGCCGCGCTTACAGCGCCGGCACGCAGTCCGCCGGCCACGGATAGGCGATGGTGATGTCGGCCGCCAGGTCGAGCGAGCCGGTGTTGCGCCGGTACGCGCGGATGCGCTGCAGCAGGTGCGGGTTGAACGAGTCCACGTGGTCCATCACGTGCGCCTGCGCCGCCACCAGCAGCCGCGCCGGCGCCGAGTAGGAGCGGTTGACCGCCGCCCACACCACCGAGACGATGCGCTTGCACAGCGCCTCGCGGTTCTGGTCCAGTTCCCTGGCAAGCACGCACAGCGCGTTCATGGACGCCAGCTCGTGGAAGCCGGAGCGCTTGCCGGCGTCGGGCTCGAGCAGCGGTTCGATCGAGGTCCGCGCCACGATGCCGAGCGCGGCCGCAAGGCTGCGCTCGCCGGCCAGCACCCAGCAGCCGACGCGGTCGGCCGGCAGATGAAGGGTCGACCCCAGCACCACGGCGATCTCGCTGGTTCCGCGCCTGCGCGCCCGGCGCATGGCATCGACCGGACCCATCGCATTCCAGCGGGCACCGCCGAACACGCCGCTCAGGCGGGTCGCATCCACCAGGTGGATGACGAGGTCGGGACGCGGCCTGGCCTGCTCGTCCACCGTCCACTCGAGCCGGCCTTCCAGCGAGGGCAGGTCGGGCAGGAGCCCCGCGGCTTCCTGCGCGGAGAATCCCCAGCGGCGCAGCAGCACGCGCTGCGGCTTGGCTTGCGGTCTGGCGATGATGTTCCCAAGTGCCGAACCCGGAATCGTGACGACTTGCATGGCTTGCTCTCCAAAGCTGCTGAGGAGTGCAGTTTCGCCACGCATCTGCGCATCCGGTGCGCAGATCCGCAATCAATATGCATTCTGTTCCAACCCACCGAGAGAACGGAGAACAGCATGAGCCGGGAAACCCTGAGAGACGCCCACTCCCATGTCATGGGCTACATCGATACGGATGCCAGCGGCGCGCAGACCGCGCGCGACAGCCACATGCATTTGCTCGGACGCTACGACCCGCAGCGCGACGTCACGCGCGACGCGCATGCCCGGCTGACCGGCAGCGGCAACCAGCTGGCCGCACTGATCGCCCGCGCGGCGCACCGCTGAGGGGCCGCCGGCATGTCAGCTCGCGCGGCCCGGCCAGCGGTATTCGCAGCGGTTCGCAGCGGTATTCGCAGCGCTACAGCCGCTCGTACAGCAAGCCCGCCGCGCGCTCCGACAACACCAGCACCAGCTTCATCGTCGCCCGCGTCGCACCCACGAACAGCCGCCGGATCTCCTTCTCGCCCATCGGATTCGAAGTCGATCTCGGCGAACACGATGGCCGGCGCGGACTGCCCCTTGAAGCGGAAGACGGATTCCGCCAGCACATCGCCCTGCGAGTACACCGGCTGGCCCTGCGCGTCATAGCCGCCGGTAAACGAGCGCAGCTTGTTCGGGCCGAGCTGGTCGTAGCAGAGCAGCCGGGACGTCTCGCGGCCCCGGTAGCTCAGCAGCACCACGTCCTGCTGCCGGAAGCCCGCGGAGTAGCACATGCGCATGCCGTCTTTCACACGATCGAGCAGCTCATGATCCTGGTAGACCAGGAATTCCACGTCGGCCGTGGAGATGGGCGCCGTGGCTTCGATCTCCACCTCGGGCGGCAACAGCGGCTGCAGCAGCTTCACCACGGGGCGCGGGCTGCGGAAGTTGCTGCGCGCACGCAGCCGCACCCAGCCGGGCAGCTCCGCCGGCGGGTGCCCGTACAGGTTCTGCATCGGGTCTTCCAGCCAGATCGCGCGCGCCGCCGGCGCGGCGTGGCGCAAGACCAGGTCGCGCCACTGGGGCGCGAAGTCCTGGCCTTCATCGACGATCACCGTGTCGAAGACAAAGCCGGGTGGCACCACGAGCCGCTCCACATCGGCGACGAGCCTGGCGAATGCATCCGRCTGCGTGAAATCCGGCACGCCGCCGTGGTGCCTGAACACCAGTTCGCACAGCATGTGGAACGTGCAGGCGAGCCCGCCCGCCGGCGCGATGCGCGCGAAGTGATCGGCCAGCGGACGGTTGAAGCAGACATAGAGCGGACGCTGCCCGCGCGCGATCGCATCGCGGTATTCGGCCAGCGCCAGCTGCGTCTTGCCCGAGCCTGCCGTGCCGGTCACGCGCAGCCGGAACGGCTCGATATCGAGCTGCCGCGCCCAGTGCGCCAGGCCACCCGAAACCCGCGTCACCAGCGAGCGTGCCTGGCCGATCAGGGCGCTCACGTCGGTCTCGAGCTGGATGGTGTCGCACAGGAAACGATGGACCCGCTCCGCCCCGGGCTCGGCCTCGCCCTCCGGCAGGATCGCTTGGATGATCTGGCAGAGTTGCGCGCGCCGGTCCGCGTCCACGATGCGCTGCGGCGACAGGCCCGCCGTCACCGGATTGCGCACCGTGTAGTCCGGGCAATACAGCAGATGCTCGATGAACACCGGCTGCCCGTTCAGGCTGCGCATCAGCTTGCTGCGCAGGCCATCGGCCGTGCGGCCCATCTGCACCGAGACCACCTTCGAACGGGTGCCGTAGTTCTTGACCAGCCCCTCGGCGGTCTCCTCGAGGAAGCCGCTCTTTTGCTCGATGATGAGCAGTTGCCCCGCGCGGTTGACCACGACGAAGTCGATCTCGCCGTAGATCGCATGCACGTTCGCCACGTTGGTCCAGTGCACCGAATGGTAGATCGTGTAGCCGTCGGGAAGCCCGGCCGCGAGCACCGCAAGCGTCTCGAGCTCGCGCTGGACCGGGCCGCTCGCCTCCATGGTTTCCCAGCCGTCTGGAATCACGCGTGCCACTGGACTTCTCCCCTGTCTCTAAAGCGCACGAGGATAACCCACCGCCGCTGGCGGCGCGCGACGCCGCCTGCCCGCTCTGCCTCATTGCGGCTGGCAGCGCGGCTTGCGTGCGGCGGGCGTTCGCAATCCGCCCTTGCGACAACTTGCGTCGCCGCAGCGATGCGACACAATCTGACGCACCCCTGCCGACAATGACCCCATTCGACAGGAGAACCCATGATTCTGCGCCGCCGCCCGTCCCGTTACTCCCGCATGACCATCGAACTCGCGCCTTCGGTGCGGCTCTGGCTGCTGCGCGTGCTGGTGCCGCTCGGCGGCCACCGGGAATTCGTCCAGCGCGGCGGCTTCAGCAACGACACGCTGGCCGAGATCCTCGGGCTCGACAAGTGGATCGATCCGGAACAGGGCGACTTCGATCCCAAGGCCGTGCGCGCGGCGCTGCGCAAGCAACACCAGGAGGCCGAAGACCAGTGCCGCGACGCCAGTCTTCCCGCCTGCCTGAACGGCAATATCGCGCGGCTGGCCGAGCTGGTCGGCCTGTCCGAAACGGACTGCCGGATCCTGGCCTTTGCCGTCATGCTAAAGAACGAACGCCTGCTCGACGACACCGCGGACCTGCTCGGACAACTCTCGTCGGCCAAGGTGGTCCACGTGCTGGCCGCGCYGCTGGACCTGCCGGATGCGGAAGTCCGCGCGGCGTTGAGCACGCAGGGGGTGCTGGCGCAGTCCGGCCTGGTTTCGGTCGACCGCGGCAGCAGCTCCACGCTGAGCGGCAAGCTGGACCTGCTTTCGGGCAGCTTCGCCGACCATATTGTCTCGTCCGACGCGGACCCGATCGGCCTGTTGCGCGACACCGTTGCCCTGTCCGAGCCCGCGCAGCTGCAGCTCGGCGACTACGCGCACCTCGATGCATCGCTCGCGGTGCTRCGGCCTTACCTGCGCCATGCCCTGGCGTCGGGCCGCAAGGGCGTGAACATCTTCGTGCACGGCGCGCCCGGCACCGGCAAGAGCCAGCTCGCCCGCGCGCTTGCCGCGGACCTCGGCGGCGAGCTGTTCGAAGTGGCGAGCGAGGACGAGGACGGCGACCCCATCACCGGCGAGCGCAGGCTGCGCGCCTTCCGCGCCGCCCAGAGCTTCTTCGGCCAGCGCCGGGCCATGATCCTGTTCGACGAGGTGGAAGACGTCTTCAACGATGGCGAGGCCCTGTTCGGACGCAAGAGCACCGCGCAGGAGCGCAAGGCCTGGATCAACCGGATGCTGGAGGCGAACCCGGTGCCCACCGTGTGGCTGTCCAACTCGGGGGGACTCGATGCCGCCTTTATCCGGCGCTTCGACATGGTGTTCGAGCTGCCGGTGCCGCCCAGGAAGCAACGCGCCCGCATTATCGAGACCGCCTGCGCCGGCCTGCTGGATGGCCTCGCCGTTGCGCGCCTGGCCGAATCCGAGGCGCTGGCGCCCGCCGTCGTGACCCGCGCGGCCTCGGTGGTGCGCGCCATCCATGAAGACCTTGGGCCCCAGGGCGCGGCCACTGCCATGGAACTGCTGATCGGCAATACGCTGGAGGCGCAGGGACATGCCCCGCTGCGCCGGTCCGCCGCCGACCGGCTGCCGCAGACCTACGACCCGGCACTGGTCAGCGCCGACGCCGACTTGCTGGAGATCGGCGCCGGGCTGGCGCGCGCCGGTGGCGGGCGGCTGTGCCTGTATGGGCCGCCGGGCACCGGCAAGACCGCCTACGGACGCTGGCTGGCCGAGCAGATGGGCGTGCCGCTGCACGTCAGGCGGGCGTCCGACCTGATGTCCAAATGGGTGGGGGAGAACGAGCAGAACATCGCGCGGGCGTTCCGGCAGGCGGCCCAGGACGGCGCGGTATTGCTCATCGACGAAGTCGACAGCTTCCTGCAGGACCGGCGCGGCGCCAGGGCCAGCTGGGAAGTGACGCTGGTCAACGAGATGCTGACGCAGATGGAATCCTTCCCCGGCGTGTTCGTGGCCTCGACGAACCTGGTCGAAGGGCTGGACCAGGCGGCATTGCGGCGCTTCGACCTGAAGGTCAGGTTCGACTACCTCGCGCCGGCTCAAGCCTGGGCCCTGTTGTGCCGACAATGCAGTGTGCTCGCACTGGATGCGCCGGGCCCGGACCTGCAAGGCCGGCTCGCACGCCTGGGCAAGCTCACGCCGGGGGACTTCGCCGCGGCCGCGCGGCAGCACCGTTTCCGGCCGCTGGGCTCGCCCGCCGGGCTGGTCCGCGCCCTCGAGGCGGAATGCGCCATCAAAGGGGGCGCGAGGGGTGCGCTCGGCTTCCTGTGAAGCCGGTCCACGCATGGAATAATCCGCCTGCCCGCGCGGGCACGACAACAAGAAAAGAGATGCGCTCACTATCGAAGTCGAAGCTGATGGCCTTCCGGCAATGCCCGAAACGGCTCTGGCAATGCTTCACCGGCCGCAACGTGCCGGCAATCTGATCAAGCATACGAACCCATGCCGAAACGTTCCGATACGATCGAAACCGTGCTGCTGGCGCTGGAGCTGCTGCGCCGCATTCCGCGCGGGCGCAAGATATCCGCGCCGGAGCTGCACGAGCAACTCAGCAATACAGGGCACGCGCGCGACCTGCGCACCATCCAGCGCCAGCTCGAGACGCTCAGCGAGCATTTCGAGATCGAGCGCGACGAGCGTAGCAAGCCCTACGGCTACCGCTGGAAGGAGCGCGCCAGCGGGCTGGCGCTGCCGGTGCTCAACGAGCAGGAATCGCTCATGCTGGCGCTGGCCGAGCAGCACCTGCGCCACCTGCTGCCCGCCAGCCTGATGAAGTCCATGGACGGCTTCTTCCAGCAGGCGCGCGCCAACCTGGGCACCGGCGCCGCGGGCAAGCGCGGGCGCGAGTGGCTGTCCAAGGTCAGGGTGATCAGCACCACCCAGCCGCTGCTGCCGCCGAAGATCAGGCCGGGCGTGTTCGAGGCGGTCAGCAACGCGCTGTACGGCAACTGCTGGCTGGACGTGGACTACAAGAACGCCGCGGGCAAGGCCAAGGCCGCGCGCGTGATGCCCCTTGGCCTGGCCCAGCAAGGCGCGCGCCTGTACCTGGTATGCCGCTACGAAGGCTATGACAACGAGCGCACCCTGGCGCTGCACCGCATCGTCCGCGCGCTGGCCTCGCCGCACACCTTCGACAGGCCCCGCGAATTCAACCTGGAGAAATACGACGCCGACGGCCGCTTCGGCTTCGGCGAGGGCAAGCGCATCCGCCTGACCTTCCGCATCGACAAGGACGCCGGGCTGCACCTGCTCGAATCGCCGCTGTCGGCGGACCAGGTGGTCACCGAGCTGGACACGCAGTTCGAGATCAGCGCCACCGTGGTGGAGACCGCGCAGCTGGAATGGTGGCTGCGGGGCTTCGGGGAGCAGGTCGGCGATATCCGCCGCACCCAGTGCAAGGACAAGCAGGCATGAGCGAAAAAGACAGACTCACCGAACCCAGCGTACTGCGCTTCGCCGAACTGATCGGCGCGCCCGGCGACGCGCCGCTGGCGATCGACCATTACCAGCGCGGCTTTGTCTGGGGCGAGGAAAAGGTCCGCCAGCTGATCGCCGATCTCCGTGCGTACTGGCATGGCGCCAGGGACACCGCGTACTACATGGGCACAATGCTCCTGCACCGGAACGCCGGCGAGAACAAGCGCTACATCATCGACGGCCAGCAGCGCTTCACGGCATTGTGCACCCTGTACTTTTCCCTGCATGGCGAACTCCCGCCCAACACCGACCTGAACTACCGCTCGGTCGATTCGGCAACGCATATCCGCCAGGCCCTGGCGAGCTTTCGCGAGGCCAGCGACCTGCCCAAGGCGCTGTTCGACCACCTCTGCTTTACCGTGATCGAAGTGCCTGCGCAGGACCTGGCCTTCGCCTTCTTCGACACACAGAACAACCGCGGCGTGCCGCTCGGCGCGACCGACCTGCTCAAGGCCTTTCATCTGCGCGCGATCCGCGCCGACGGCCCGCAAGCCAGCGACGACAAGCGCCAGGCGCTGGAGCATGCCTGCGCCAAACGCTGGGAGACCATGCAGGTGGCCGCACCGGTCCCGCACCTGCCCGGCAAGCTCACGCCGGCGCTGTTCAACCTCGTGCTGTGGCGGGCGCGGCGCTGGCGCGGGCGCCATATCGGCGTCGAATCCCACGATGCGCTGCTGCGCGAATTCCAGCAGCGCGCGCAGCCGGCCGGCGCGGACCCGGCCCGTGTCCCGCTCTATCCGGGCCGGCACAACCGGCGCGCCGCGGCGCTGCTCACCTACCCGTCGCACAGCTGCCAGCCGGACCACCTGCCCGACGCGCCGGCAAGCCGCCCCGCCGACCTGCCGTTCTCGATGCGCCAGCCGATCCATGCCGGCACGGGCTTTTTCCTCTATGCCGACAAGTACGCCGCGCTGGTTGGCGAGCTGATGCTGGACAAGCATGCCGACGCCGAGGTTCGCGGGTTCCGCGCGCTGTATGACACGGTCGTCAGTACGCTCTCGGTGTACCTGCGCGAAGTGTTCCTGCTCGGCACCGTCATGTACGTGGATCGTTTCGGCTTCGAAAAGCTGGTGGCGTTTGCCACGTATTTCGAACACCTGCTCGGCGGCATCCGCCTGGGCCAGAAGAGCGTCGTGCGGGAAACCGCGAGGAATATCTTCCGCGACGGCCACCTGAACCTGCTCGATGTCATCGCGGGCGCGTTCGAGCCCGAGGAGGTGATCGCGTACCTGCGCGCCGATCCGCATATCGACGAAGCCTATCGCAAATATGAGAAAGAGCCGGCCGAACGCAACACGGTGCGCGGCCGCTACAAGGCGGCAGTCCTGAAACACTACACCTGCGGGCAGCAGTGCGCTGCCGATCTGACGGAGAAGCGCACATGGATGCACGCCCACATCGGATGGGACGACAGGGCCGGAGCATGGGCCGGGACATGGACCGAGACGGGGACCAAGGCGCAAGCACGATGATGAACAAAGACATGATGCCGGATTCGAAGCTGCTGACCCTCGGGAAGATCATCGAGCAACGGCTCTGCTTCGAGGTACCGATCTACCAGCGGCTCTACGTCTGGGGCACCGACCAGGTGCGTACGCTGATGGAGGACCTGCTCAGCGCCTGCGAGCGCGACACGCCGATCTACTATCTCGGCGGTACGCTGGTGATGCGCCGCGGCGACACTGACGGCGCGCCCCCGGTGCTGGAACTGATCGACGGCCAGCAACGCTTCACCACGCTGTGGCTGATCGCGCAGGTATGGGGGGAGGGCGACAGCCTGCAGTCCTTCCTCTCGGTGGAGCAGGCCGGCGTGGTCCGGCCTCGCCTGTCGTTTGCGATCCGCGATTCGGTCAATCGCTACCTGGAACAGTGTCTTCGACAGCATCAGCACGAGGCTGCGCCCGAAGGCCTGTCGCGCGCGGACGCGGATGGCCTGGCATCCCTGCTCGATGCGCAGCGCGAAATCCGCCGCTTCCGGGATGCGCTGCCCACGGGTGGCCAGGCGACTGCGCCGCACTCCGGCAATGTGGGCGGAGACGACCGGAGGCACTACCGGGTCACGCGCGAGCAATTCAACCGCTTCCTGCTTGGCAACGTCAGCATCGTCCAGACCGAGATCCCCGCCAGGACCGACCTCAACAAGCTGTTCGAGGTAATCAACAACCGCGGCATTCAACTCCAGCACCACGAGATCCTCAAGGCGCGCATGCTGCGCGTGCTCGAGACCGCCGGCGCGGCCGGCTCGCAGTCTTACGCCTGGCTATGGGATGCGTGCGCCGGCATGAACGGCTACGTGGAACGCAACCTCGCGCAGCTGACGAACCACCCGGTGACGGCGCTCTTCGCAGGTGAAATGCCCAGCGGCAAAGGCGAGGCCCTCGCGAACGCTCACCGCGTGATCGCACATCTGGACCAGATCGCAAGGCGTACCCCTGGCGGTCCCGGGGTCCAGCTGCGCTCGCTGGCCGATATCCTGCGCCCGCAAGCCACGGACGCCGCGCAGGGCCGCCCTGCCGGCACGGACGACAAGGCGGGCGCCGCCGGCGACCCGCCTGCGCAAGCCATGGACGAAGGCCGCGCCGTGCGTTCCATCTTCGGCTTCTCCGTGCTGCTGCAGCATGTACTGCGCATCTGGCTGCAGCAGGAGTCGGAGCGCCGGCACGAGGCCGTGGAAGACATCGACCGCATCGCCGACAAGGATCTGCTGGCGATCTTCCATCAGCACTTCTTCGGGCGGGAGCCGGGTCCGGATGACGTCAGGCGCTTTATCTGCCTGTTGTGGGAGGTGCGGTACCTGTTCGACAAATTCATCATCAAATGGGTGACGCCCGACAATGAAGGCGAGGTACACCTGATCCGCAAGCTCCGCCTCAACACCAGCCTGGTGCGCGACTGGGAGGAGCCCGAGTCGCTGCGCGCGTTTTCGCTGCTGCAGAGCATGCTCTACCACTCGCAGCAGATCACCACCCAATACTGGGTCACGCCGCTGCTGGCCTTCCTGCACCGGCAACAGAGCGTCACGCCGGAAACCTGCACCGGCTTCCTGCAGCACCTGGACAATTTCCTGCTGTGCACGGAGGACACCCGGCCCCTGATCGAACGCTCGCGCGATTTCCTCGGAGCCAATGCCCCCGCCGCGGGCAAGCCGCACTGCGATCTCCTGCGCGGCAGCCTGGGCGTGGGCTTTCCGCACTACTGGTTCTACAAGCTGGAATACGTGCTTTGGCATCGCTTCTCGCAAAAGGCAGGCGAGGCAGCGCTGCCGCCCGGTACGGTCATCACCGCGGAGAAGCTCAGGCACTTCCGGATCACGGCCCGCAATTCGGTCGAGCATGTGTTCCCGCAGACCCCGCCGCCCGGCAGGGAGATCACTGTCACGAAGACATGGCTGGACGCCTTCGGCAATCTCACGCTGGTTTCGCGCAGCATCAACTCGGAGTTCGGCAACAAGTCTTTCGAGGAAAAGCGGGCTCGCTTCAACGAAATGAACCAGGTAAAGCTGGATTCGCTCAAATCCGCGCTGGTGTAT
The DNA here is from genome assembly GCF_056397305.1 of Cupriavidus sp. 05N40. Classification (NCBI taxonomy): domain Bacteria; kingdom Pseudomonadati; phylum Pseudomonadota; class Betaproteobacteria; order Burkholderiales; family Burkholderiaceae; genus Cupriavidus; species Cupriavidus sp. 05N40. The sequence continues at coordinate 1,698 of NZ_JBFTND010000015.1, read as the reverse complement.
GCGCAGGCACACTGGCGCGACACGGACGTCGAAGAACATCAGGAATCGATGAAAGACATCCTTTCGGCCTACCTCGCAACCGACTGGCGCAAGGACGCGGGCCAGCAGGCCGCCCGATAAGCGGCTGCGCCCTGTCCACAGGAACACGCATGAATACCGAAGACGAAAACATCGAACTGGCCGCCGGCTGGATCCGCAACGCACGCGCGCTGCTGATCACCGCCGGCGCGGGCATGGGCGTGGATTCCGGCCTGCCGGATTTCCGCGGGCCGGAGGGCTTCTGGCGCGCCTACCCTGCCCTCGGCGATGCCGGCCTGGGCTTCGAGGACATCGCCGCGCCGCGCGCCTTCAAGACGCGCCCGGCAATGGCCTGGGGCTTCTACGGCCACCGGCTGGCGCTCTACCGGCGCACCGTGCCGCATGCCGGCTTCGGCATCCTGCGCCGCTGGGCCGAGAGCATGCCGGACGGCTACCGGGTCTTCACCTCGAATGTCGACGGGCATTTCCAGCGCGCGGGCTTCGACGCCGCCAAGGTGCACGAATGCCACGGTTCGATCCACGTCCTGCAGTGCACGCTCCCGTGCGCCGCGCAGACCTGGAGCGCGGACGACTTCCAGCCCGAGGTGGACGAGGCGCGCTGCCTGCTGCTCAACACGCCGCCGCACTGCCCGCATTGCGGCAGCATGGCACGGCCCAACATCCTGATGTTCGGCGACTACTCGTGGGTCGAAGAGCGCGAGGCCCTGTCGCGCGCCAGGCTCAACGCCTGGACCCAGGGGCGCGGCGACATCGTGGTCATCGAACTGGGCGCGGGCACCGACATCGCCACGGCGAGACGCTTCGGCGAACGCCACGCCGCGCGGCTCATCCGCATCAATGCCCGCCAGGCCGGCGTGCGCGACACCGGCTCGGGCATCGGCCTGCAGGGCACCGCGCTGGGCGTGCTGACGGCACTGGACCAGGCCGTTGGCCGCTGACCCTGCGCGGGCAGGAGCGCGCAGCGGTCCATCGCCCGCGGCGCCCCTGGCGACGGGCCGCCCCACACGCGCAGGGGGTAGCCGGACGGGGCGACTTCATGAATCATCGCCGGGCTCGTCGAACACCGCGCCAGGCGCAATGCAGGAGGAAAGGATGTTGAAAGAAGGCGATCGCCGGACAGTGATCGTGCAGGGCCGGCTGGCCACGCGCGAGTGGCGGCTGAAGGCTGCGCGCGAGCGCATCCACGGCCTGCAGATCATGGGCATGGAGCAGATGGCGGCGCGCCTGGCCGGCGGCTTCCTCGTGCCGGTGAATGACGAAAGCCTGCGCGCGGCCATCCAGGGCGCGCTGCCGCTCACGCCGCTGGGCGAGCTGGACGGCATCAAGGACCTGCCCGGCATGGTCGACGCCGCCGCCGACTCGCTGCGCAAGGCCTGGCGTGCCGGCATCGACCTGCAGGAACGCGCCGCCCGGCATGCCCGCCTCGCTTCCATGGCCAGGCTGGAGGCCGCGGTGCTGGCGCGGCTGCCCGCCGGCATGAAGCGGCCGACCGACCTGGCGCAGGCCGCCCTGGCACGGCTCGCGCACGCGCCGGCGCTGCTCGGCCCGGTCGACCTGGCTGGCCTGGCCGATGTGCCGCCGTGCTGGCGCGCCCTGCTGGCAGCGCTCGCCACGCGCGTGCCGCTGCGCTGGCTCGCCGGGCCGCACGCCGTGCCGGCG